>NZ_JBIWCX010000009.1:0-156621 GCF_044761695.1 Lysinibacillus sp. NPDC097287 | reverse complement strand
ATAGAAAAACACCTCCACATTGATTATTTCAGGTTTAAATACCCGTTATTCAATGAAAGGTGTTTTTATTTGTCTCATGTTATTAGGTCAGTCCCGTAACGTGAATTTGCTAGAAAGATGGTGCTTTTATATTTCATCAAGAAGATCTGTCGCTTACAACTATTTATTAGCAAAATTAGATATCCCCACCGCCCTTTACTATCCTGAATAGTAAAAACCTCTTTTCTAAAAAATATCTAGTTGATTGGAGTGGAAAGCGTCCACCTGTAACGGAAATCAACGGGTTCTTTGGACAAACGTTCATAATTAATTTATTGACATAATTGCTTTTTGTAACTAATTTGTAACTTGCCTTTTATATAGTTAAAGCACAGCGAAGAAAGCGCTTACGAAACATCTCATATTAAGGAAGGGGTTTTGTAATGAAAAAATATTGGCTAGCTTTGTTATTACTTGTACTGACTCTGGTCGTTGCGGCATGCAGCGGGGATAAACCAGCAGATAATACTAAACCTGCTGATGATGACAAAGGGACAGAATCAACTGATGAAGGGGGCACAATTAAAATTGGTGTACTTGCCTCTTTGACGGGTGCACTCGAGTCTTATGGCAAGCAAACACAACGCGGTTTTGACTTAGGAATTGAGTATGCAACAGATGGCAGCATGGAGGTCAACGGCAAGAAAATTGAAATTATTTATGAAGATACCGAAACAAAGCCCGAGGTAGCTGTGCAAAAGGCTACAAAACTATTAGAAGATGATAAGGTTGATTTTTTAGTGGGTTCTTCTAGCTCTGGAGATACGCTAGCTGTACTGCCTTTAGCAGAAGAATACGAAAAAATCATGGTTGTTGAACCAGCGGTGGCAGACAGTATTACAGGTTCCGAGTTTAATGAGTATATCTTCCGCACAGGACGTAATTCATCACAAGATGCGTATGCTGCAGCAGCGGCGATTGCTGGAAAAGGTGTGAAAATTGCAACATTTGCACCTGACTACTCATTTGGTTGGGACGGTGTAGAAGCATTTAAAACTGCAGCAGAAAAACTTGGTGCTGAAATTGTACTAGAGGAATTTGCAGACCCAGCCGCAACAGATTTCACTTCAAATTTACAAAAAGTGATTGATGCTAAACCAGACTATCTATTTGTAGTTTGGGCGGGTGCAAACTCTCCGTGGAATCAAATTGCAGATCTTAAAATTCAAGAAAAAGGCATTAAAATTTCTACTGGTGCTCCAGATATTATTGCATTGAAATTCATGAATCCATTAGTGGGCATGGAAGGCTTCTCTGTTTACTATCACACACTACCACAAAATGATGTGAATAAGTGGTTAGTGGATGAACATCAAAAGCGTTTTAATGAAGTACCTGACTTATTTACACCAGGCGGTATGTCTTCTGCCATTTCAATTGTAGAAGCTTTAAAACAATCTGAAGGCGTTGCAGATGCGAAAAAGTTAATTGACATCATGGAAGGCATGTCATTCGAAACACCGAAAGGAACAATGACTTTCCGAGAAGAAGACCACCAAGCCTTACAATCGATGTATTCGATCCGTTTAGAAAAACAAGAAGGCTTAGACTATCCAGTGCCAGTGCTTATTCGTGAGCTAAGTCCTGAAGAGACGGCTCCACCAGTTATGAATTAGGCTAAACCAATTATTAGGAGACAGAATAATCATTACGTTCTGTCTCTCTTCATCTACTTTCAATTGAGAGCACGTGAAGAGAGATAGAGGGAGGGGATTTGTGATGGAGCCTATTTTGCAAACAAAAAATTTAACAATTCGATTCGGTGGGCACATAGCTGTAGACAAAGTGAATTTCAAAATGCCAGAGAAGCAATTGAAATCGATTATTGGACCAAATGGCGCGGGGAAAACAACATTTTTTAATTTAATTAGTGGTGAATTAAAGCCAACTAGCGGCGACGTTTACTTTAAAGGAGAATCACTTGCCCAAAAATCATCAATTGAACGAACTCGCATGGGGTTAGGGCGTTCTTTTCAAATTACAAATGTCTTTCCTAATTTGACTGTTTTAGAAAATGTACGATTAGCCGTCCAATCAAAAGAAAAAGTACGGTATCAAATATTTCGTCATTATAAAAGCTATAAAGCGATTACAGATAAAGCAGATGAATTATTAAAGCTAGTATTACTCGATAACAAGAGAGATGCAATTACCACAATGCTATCTCATGGTGAAAAAAGAAAACTAGAGATTGCCATGCTGCTAGCGCTCGATACTGAAATACTTTTGCTCGATGAACCGACTGCAGGGATGTCTTTAGAAGAGGTACCTGCAATTTTGGAAGTAATACGTACGATAAAGAATAATGGCGACAAAACAATACTTCTCATTGAGCACAAGATGGATATGATTTTAGATTTGTCAGATTCCATCATGGTGTTATTTAATGGGCAGCTACTTGCAGACGGGACGCCAGACGAAATCATGCAAAATGAAACCGTACAAAATGCTTACCTAGGGGGTCTTTACGATGAGCACCTTACTTAACTTAAAAGACGTTCATACGCATATTGGCCAGTACCATATTTTGCAGGGGGTGAATTTTGAAGCTAAGGAGGGGCAAGTGAGCGTACTCCTCGGTAGAAATGGCGCTGGAAAAACAACTACTTTAAAAACAATCATGGGATTAACACCCGCTTCTAAAGGTGATGTTGAATTTCAATCACACTCCATTAAGAAGATCCCCACTCATAAAGTTGCTAAATTAGGGGTTGGCTACGTGCCAGAGAATCAAGGGATTTTTGCAGATTTAACTGTCGAGGAGAATATGAAAGTAGCTATGCGTAAGGAGGATACGGCAGCACTTGAACGGCAAGATTATGTACTTGAGCTTTTTCCAGATTTAAAGAAATTTTGGCATAAAGCTGGCGGGCATCTTTCAGGTGGTCAAAAGCAAATGTTATCCATGGCACGAGCATTTATCAATGATAGTAAATTGATCTTGATTGATGAGCCTTCTAAAGGGCTAGCACCCATTGTCGTAGAGAAAGTGATGGAGGCAATTGTTGAGATGAAGAAACAGACGTCCATTGTTCTTGTCGAACAGAATTTCATCATGGCAAGCCGAATTGGTGATACGTATACCTTAATTGATGATGGTCGGACAGTACATGCAGGGAGAATGGAGGATCTTATCCATAATGAAGAGTTAAAACGAAGATATCTTGGAATCGGGTAGAGGAGGTGTTGCGCATTGGAATTATTAGCGAATTTAATTATTAACGGCTTAGCAACAGGAATGTTAATTTTTTTACTAGCAGCGGGACTAACCCTGATTTTTGGGCTGATGGATGTTTTAAACTTTGCGCATGGTGGTTTATTTGTCTGGGGTGCATATGCTGGGATTTTTACTTATATGTCGACAGAAAGCTTTGTAATTGGCATTGTGGGAGCTATTGTGACGGGTGCATTTTTAGGTCTTGTCACAGAGAAGTTCATTATTACACCGGTTTATGGCAATCATATTCAACAAATTTTAATTACGTTAGGTTTAATGCTCGTTCTTCAAGAGATGATAAAAGTTGTGTTTGGACCAAATGGAGTACCAGTGCAGACACCTAGTTATTTAGCAGGGAGCTGGGAAATCGGCGACGTTATTATCATAAAATATCGATTATTTATCATTGTAGTAGGCTTTGTTATCTTCGGTATTTTCCAATATATGCTGAAGCGCACGAAAATTGGGCTAATCGTTCGTGCTGGTGTACAAGATAAAGAAATGGCTCAAGCACTTGGTATTCATATTAAAAGAGTTTTTCTTTATGTATTTATGGTCGGAGCGGCACTAGCTGCACTAAGTGGAATGTTAATGGCTCCATATTCCGGGGTCATCTATGCGGAGATGGGAATGGAATACGCTATTTTAGGATTTATCGTTGTAGTAATTGGCGGAATGGGCAGCTTTTCTGGTTCTCTTTTAGCGGCAATATTAGTAGGTTTAGCGGGTAGTTTTATGGCGTATTATGTGCCCGTTTTATCACTTGCAGTCAATATGATTTTAATGGCTATCGTGTTAATTTTCCGTCCTCAAGGCTTATTTACACTAAGAAGGGAGAGATCAACATGATGAAAAAGCTCTCTAGGCAGCATTTATGTTTTTTTCTCATTCTCGTGTGCCTAATCCTTTTCCCGTTCATTAATGATTCTCGTACGCTTATCATTTTGCTAACGCAAATTTTCATATTTGGGATTTTAGCGATGAGTTATGACATTTTGCTGGGGTATACAGGTATTGTATCTTTTGGTCACGCAATGTTTTTTGGTATAGGGGCTTATACAACCGCCGTTATGCTGAAGCAAGTGGATACTACGATTGCTATCTTTTTATTATCAATTGTAGTCGGTATGGTTATTGCAGGGTTTATTAGCTTCCTTGTAGGGTTACTGACACTACGTTTGAAAAGTCACTTCTTTGCAATGCTTACCTTATCATTTTCAGGCTTGTTTTTAGTGGTTGCTGAGAAATGGCGTTCAATAACTTATGGAAATGACGGTTTTACATTTAGAGCTCCTGAAATTTTTAAAGATCGAATGACATTTTATTTCTTCGTATTAACATGTTTAGTCCTTATTTTTGTAGCGCTTTATCGATTTGTAAATTCTCCAACGGGAAGGATATTAATTGCTGTTCGAGAAAATGAACAACGAACAAGATCATTAGGTTATAACACGTTGCACTATAAAGTGATTTCTTCAGTAGTAGCTGGTGTTGTGGCAAGTTTAGCAGGGTCTTTATATTCACTGTCACTGCGCTTTGTTAATACGAGTGTTATGACAATGGATATTACCTTAGATGCGTTGTTAATGACGATCATCGGTGGGGTTGGTACATTAGTCGGTCCGTTACTTGGAGCGGCAGTGATTGAGTATGCACAGCACACGCTTTCAGGGTTAGCGAGAGATTATCCTATTTTTGAACGCTGGATTATTTTCTTTGGTATTCTCTATATTTTGGCGGTAATCTTTTTCCCTAAAGGGATAATAGGCTCTATTCGAATGCTATTTGTGAAATGGGGTTTCAAATTAAAGGAAAGAAAGAAAGCTCCAACTTCTCTTCCACAAGAAAAGGAGCGATTTGAATGACTGTAGGTATTGTAAGTACAGGAATTTATATTCCACAAACGAAAATGACATCAAAAGAAATTGCAGTACTATCTGAAATACCAGAAGAAATCATTCGTCAAAAAATGGGGATTTACGAAAAGCCGATTCCCGGTCCTGAAGATCATACAGTTCAGATGGGGATTTGGGCTGCACAAGATGCTTTAAAAAAGGCTAACATCGAACCAAAATCAATCGATGTTGTGATGTATATAGGAGAAGAACATAAAGAATATCCACTTTGGACCGCTTCTATCAAAATGCAAGAAGAACTTGGTGCAGTAAATGCTTGGGCCTTCGATGTCCAATTAAGGTGTGGCACGACAATAATGGCTCTGAAATTAGCAAAAAGTTTAATGGAATCTGATGAATCTATTCATACAGTTTTACTTGCTGGTGGCTATCGAAATGGGGATTTTATTGATTATCAAAATCCTAGAACTCGTTTCATGTATAATTTGGCAGCTGGAGGTGGTGCATTAGTTTTACAAAAGAACTATGAGAAAAACCAATTGCTAGAGGCAGATATTATTACCGATGGATCATTTTCAGAAGATGTACTTGTGCCGGTAGGTGGTACAAAGAAACCATTAACAGCTAGTACTTTAGAAAATAATTTATATCAATTAGATGTTCTTGACCCGGTAGGCATGAAGGAGCGTCTTGAACAAAAATCATTAAGCAATTTTCTAAAGGTGATTCGTAGTTCCTTATCGAAAAGTGGTTTATGTGAAAAAGATATGGACTACTTAGCTATGCTTCATATGAAGAAATCTGCGCATGATTATGTCCTGTCAGAGTTGGGGTTGAAGGAGGAGCAATCTATCTATTTACGAAACTATGGTCATATTGGGCAAATCGATCAAATATTATCGCTTCAACTTGCATTAGAAGAAGGGCGCATACAGGACGGGGATATTGTGACATTAGTTGGAGCAGGTATTGGTTATGTGTGGGGAGCTATAACAATTCACTGGGGATGAGGGGGAAGGTCAATGTTATTATCGGTACAACTATCAAATGGGGAATCTATTGCATATCGTAAACGTGACGGTGGTCCAAACCATTTACTTTTAATTCATGGAAATATGACTTCTTCAAAACATTGGGATGTATTGATTGAGGCATTAGATCCCAAATATACGATATATGCAATTGACTTACGTGGTTTTGGTGGTTCATCTTATCACAAACCTATTACTAGTATTAAAGATTTTAGTGATGATGTAAAACTTTTTGTGGATGCGATAAAGTTAACGCAATTTGATTTGATTGGCTGGTCAACAGGTGGGGCTGTAGGCATGCAGTTTGTAGCAAATTACCCTGGTTACTGTCGTCGGCTCGTCTTACTAGCATCCGCTTCTACAAGAGGATATCCGTTCTATACCGATCTTGGCACAGGGAATCAGGAATCCATAAAACGAGCGACTACTTACGAAGAAGTATTACTTGATTCATCCAAAACCAAATTAGTGCAAGGTTTTTACGACACTCATAACATGGAAGGCTTAAAAGCAGTTTGGAATGCACTTATTTATACTCATAATCAACCAGAAGCAAATCATTATGGTGACTATGTGGAGGATATGTTCACTCAACGAAACCTTGCTGAAGTTTATCATGCATTAAATACCTTCAATATCAGTTCGATTGATAATGAAGTAGCAAAGGGGACAAAGGGAGCTCAGTATATTAACATTCCAACTTTAGTGTTAAGAGGAGAACGGGATTACGTCATTACAGAACAGATGAATAGTGAAACACTTGAAGATTTAGGTGAAAATGTCCAATTTCAAAGTTTAGAAAACTGCGGCCATTCACCGCTGATTGATGATTTACCACAGCTTATTTCAAAAATTGAGAGTTTTTTAGAAATAGGAGGAAAAAATTATGCGTTTAAACAATAAAGTGGCGATTATTACAGGTGCAGCAAACGGAATTGGTTATGCTGCAGCTGAGCGTTTTATAGAAGAAGGTGCAATAGTGTTTATCGCTGATTTTGATGAGGATGCTGGTATTACAGCTGCGAATAAGCTAGGCAGTCAAGCAATTTTCGCTAAAGTAAATGTTGCGGATAGGAAGAGCGTAAAAGATTTAGTAGCAACTGTGATGGAGCAAGCAGGTCAAATAGACATTTTAGTGAATAATGCCGGTATAACGAGAGATGCCATGCTGACGAAAATGACGGATGAACAGTTTCAGCAAGTTCTAAATGTTAACTTAAGTGGCGTTTTCCATTGCACACAAGAAGTCATTCCGCATATGGTTGCCGCTGGCGGTGGTAAAATCATCAATACTTCTTCGGTTAGCGGAATTTATGGTAATGTCGGTCAGACCAATTATGCGGCGGCAAAAGCGGCTATTGTAGGTATGACGAAAACATGGGCGAAAGAGCTGGGACGTAAAGGCATCAATGTCAATGCAGTAGCACCAGGGTTTACTGAAACAGAAATGGTGAAAAAAATGCCAGAAACGATACTCGATCAAATGCGTTCTGTCGTTCCATTACAGCGATTAGGTGCACCGCGAGATATTGCCAATGCTTATTTATTTTTAGCGTCAGATGAGGCTTCTTATGTCAGTGGACACACGCTTCATGTGGATGGCGCTATTATGATGTAGTAAAGGAGGCCGTTCAAGATGAATGTGGAGCAAGCTTGGATATTGAAACGTGCAACCTTAACCCCTACTAAAATAGCACTGATCAACCTCGAAACAAATGAACAATGGACTTATCAACATTTAGCCGGTGAAATAGCAAAGTGGAGTCATTATTTTGAACGCGAGAACCTCCAAGTTGGTAGTCGTGTAGCCGTTTTTGCAAGGAACAATATTCATTTATTTGCAGTGATGTTTGCCTGTGGGCTTAGAGGACTTATTTATGTTCCTTTAAATTGGCGCATAAGTACCGAGGAATTGAACCATATCCTTGCTGATGCGACACCTTCATTACTTATTTACGATCAAGAAATGCCATGTCCTATTTCTTTAGATAAAATGCAACCATTGCAACTAAGTAGTGAAGCTATAACATCCCCTACGATTACGTCAATGGATTTAAATGATCCTTGGCTAATGATTTATACTGGAGGAACGACTGGAAAAGCAAAAGGTGTCGTACTTTCCTTTAATTCGATTAACTGGAATGCTCTAAATACAATTATTAGCTGGGGAGTAAGTGAACAGGATTGCACGTTAAATTATTTGCCTATGTTCCATACAGGGGGCATTAATGCATTGTGTATCCCACTATTAATGGCAGGCGGGACAGTGATTATTGGAGATAAATTTGAGGCAGAAAAAGCATTGACAGCTATTAACCATTTTAAGACAACGATTTCACTTTTTGTGCCTACAATGTATCAGGCAATGATTGCGACTAATTACTTTAAAGAAAACACGTTTCCGACAGTGAAAGTATTTTTATCCGGAGCCGCTCCATGTCCCCATCCAATTTATGACGCCTTTTATAAAAAGGGACTTTACTTCAAAGAAGGTTATGGATTAACAGAAGCGGGGCCAAATAATTTTTACATTGCACGTGAGGATGCCTATGTAAAAAAGGGTGCAGTAGGGAAAAGTATGCAATTTAATGAAGTCCAAATTGTTAACGAAGCTGGTAATATTTGTACACCAAATGAAGTCGGCGAGCTATTCATAAAAGGAAAGCATATGTTTAGATTTTATTGGAATAATCCATATGAAACGGAACAAACCATCCTAAATGGTTGGTTGAAAACTGGTGATTTAGCCAAGGTGGATAGCGATGGGTATTATTATATTGTAGGAAGAAGGAAGGAGATGATTATTAGCGGAGGTGAAAATGTCTACCCGCAAGAAGTGGAACAATGTATTTTACGCCATCCATTAGTAACAGAGGTTGCTGTAATTGGCGCACCGGATGACTATTGGGGCGAAATTGTCACAGCCTTTATTGCATGTAATCTTCAAACAAAGGCTATTTTAGAAGAAGTGGAATCACTTTGCAAGACACATCTAGGACACTACAAAATGCCCAAAAAGATTATTTTCATTGATGAATTACCAAAAACAATCGTTGGGAAAATCGATAAGCAAGCATTACGCATGAAAATATAAGATAAAATGAGAGCAGTAATAATTGTATATAAATTTTAATATAAAGGGCCTTTTAGAGGTCCTTTTTTGTTTTTTACAACAGTTCTCCACATACCTGTTCAAAGTATAGAAGGAGCGGATTAAAATGATTCTGCGTATTTTGCGAAAATTAAAAAAGTTTAGCAGGGAATCTCACTTAAGTGTCGAATTAAGCTACTAGATTCACAAAGAAAAGGGGATGGGAAGATGGCAAAAAACGTATTAATTATTGCTGGCGACGCAGTAGAGGCGTTGGAGATTTATTATCCATATTATCGTAGCTTAGAAGCGGGCTATAATGTGACGATTGCAGCACCTTCAGCGAAGAAATTGCAAACCGTATTACATGATTTTGTAGATGGGGTCGATACATATATCGAGCGTCCCGCATATGGGTTAGAGGCCCATGCAGCATTTGCAGACATTGATCCAGCGCAATTTGATGGGTTGATTATTCCAGGTGGTCGTGCGCCTGAATATATTCGTCTGAACGAGTATGTCCCAGCGATTGTACGCCATTTTTTTGATGAGAATAAGCCAGTTGCAGCCGTTTGTCACGCAGCACAGATTTTTGCGACAATTCCAGAGGTGCTACAAGGGCGTGAACTTACGGCCTATATCGCTTGCAAACCTGAAGTTGAAGTAGCAGGAGGTACTTACATTAATGCTAATCTGCATACTGATGGTAATCTTGTAAGTGGTCATGCATGGCCAGATTTACCGGGTTTAATGCGAGAATTCATCCGAAAACTAGAAGATTAAATATTGAGTGTGTCCGAGTGAATCATATCGGACACACTTTTTTTATGATTCTCAACATTGAGGAAACGCTAGGTTTATAATTTGTTTTCTCGCATACCATATACAATTATTATTTTTTTACGATAATTCCTTCACAATACTTCCCATAATGAGTGCAGGTCGGTAAAATAGGGTAGGTTAGGGGGATTCAACTTTGAAAGATCAACGTTTTAAAATTGCGCATAAAGAGGCGCTTATTGGCATTGGACTCGTTATTGTCAACTTTGCCATTTGGTACGGCTTTGCATACGGTTTGGGCTCAGGTGATCCGACAGAATATAAATATGTATTTGGCTTCCCGGCTTGGTTTTTCTATAGCTGCATTGCTGGTACCGTTTTTATGATTTTCCTGGTTTGGATTGTCATGAAGCTATTTTTCACAGAGGTGCCCTTTGATGACGAGGAGGTGGATGAGTAATGCATGGACAAGTTATTATTCCGCTATTTTTATTCTTAGTCATTATTTTTGGTATAGGGATTTGGGCAAATAAACATGTACGTTCTTCTAATTCGTTTTTACAGGAATATTTCCTTGGTGGACGTGAAATGGGTGGCTTTATCCTTGCGATGACGATGATAGCAACGTATGGTAGTGCGAGTAGCTTTATCGGAGGACCTGGTGTTGCTTACAATAAAGGCCTTGGATGGGTATTACTTGCGATGGCGCAGTTACCTGCAGGTTATTTTGTACTGATGATTTTAGGGAAAAAGTTTGCCATTATTGCAAGACGCTATCAAGCAATTACGTTAATTGACTTTTTACGTGAACGCTATAAAAGTCATGTCATCGTGATACTGTCGGCAATAAGTATTATTATATTCTTATTCTCGGCAATGATGGCTCAGTGGGTTGGCGGCGCTCGTTTAATCGAATCACTCACAGGCTTGAACTATACCGCAGCACTATTTATCTTTGCCATTTCAGTGTTAGTGTATGTGATAATTGGTGGTTTCCGTGCTGTGGCATTAACAGATATGGTACAAGGGACGATTATGGTCATTGGTACTGTCATCTTGCTCATTGGAACAATTGTAGCTGGAGGCGGTATTGACAATATTATGGCGTCTCTTGTAGCTGAAAATCCTAAACTTATTTCACCATTTGGTGCAGAGGGTGAGTTAACGCCATTATATGTATCAACGTTTTGGATTTTAATCGGGATTGGGGTAGTTGGGTTACCCCAAATTGCTGTACGTGCGATGAGCTATAAAGATTCGAAAAGTATGCATTTAGCGATACTAATCGGTACAATTGCCATCGGTACCATTATGTTAGGGATGCATCTTATCGGGGTATTAGCTCGCCCTGTCATGCCAGGAATTGAGATTGGTGATAAAGTTATGCCACTACTGACACTCAAGGTGCTACCACCATTTTTAGCTGGGATTGTCTTAGCTGCTCCTATGGCAGCAACTATGTCTACGGTCAACGCACTACTTATGCTAGTAAGTTCAACTGTCGTGAAGGATATTTATTTAAACTACGTAAAACCAACTGCAAGTGATTCAGAAATTAAGCGTGCAAGCTTTATTGTCACAACTGTAATTGGCTTAGCGGTTGTCCTTTTTGCGCTAAATCCACCAGATTTGCTTGTATGGCTGAACTTATTTGCATTTGGTGGGTTAGAGGCAGTATTTATTTGGTCAGTGGTGCTCGGTCTATACTGGAAAAAGGCAAACAAATACGGGGCAATTGCTTCGATGATTACGGGTATGACGCTTTATATTGTCATTGACCGTTTTTATCCATCCGTATTTGGCATGCACACTGTAACCATTCCAATTGTCACTTCGCTAATTGTCTTTGTAATTATTAGTTTATTAACTGCACATAAATTTAAGGATGAAAAGTTATTTATCTAGAAAGTAAAATGCCACAGATGTTATTTCTGTGGTGTTTTTTTATGTTAAAACTCACTTGATTTCTATTAAATAAACCTCAGAAATGTTTCTTAAGGAAGAATATTTTTACATGAACATCTATTTAGTATATATGAATAGACGAATTCATACATTGAAGAAATCTTGAAAAAATATGGGGGGGTTATTGATGAAAGTATTAGCAGCTGTTGTAAATGGTATAAATGAAGAATACAAATTTGAAAAGTTATCGTTAGCAGAAATGCAACCCGATGAAGTGCTTATAAAAGTAGTTGCGACAGGTATTTGTCATTCAGATGAAGCATTACGTGTCGGTGACGCAGCATTTCCGTTACCAGCAGTACTTGGACATGAAGGCGCTGGAATTGTTGAACAAGTTGGAAGCGCTGTCAAACATTTTAAAGCTGGCGATCAAGTTGTCATGTCCTATAAATATTGTGGTCATTGTACAAATTGCCGTTCTGGTAGACCAGCCTCTTGTGATAGCTGGGCCAAGTTAAATATGTTTGGTACACGTGAAGATGGCACACATACTTTTTTCAAAGAAGATGGTACGCCAGTTTCAAATTTCTTCAGTCAGTCTTCATTTGCAACACACACATTAGTACATGAGCATAATTTAATTAAAGTTGATGATGCTGCAGATTTACGCTATATTGGGCCATTAGGATGTGGGTTTTTAACAGGCTGTGGTACCGTTGTGAATGGTTTACAGCCGAAATTTGGTTCGTCCATTGCCTTATTTGGCACTGGGGCAGTTGGCTTAGGGGCATTAATGACAGCAAAAATTGAAGGCTGTAAGACCATTATCGCCATAGATATTCATGACTCACGTCTAGAACTTGCTAAGGAACTTGGTGCAACGCATACAATTAATAGCAAGACCGAGAATTTAGGGGAGCGTATGCTTGAAATTACTGGGGGACAAGGCGTTAATTATTCCATTGATACAACAGGTGTTGCGGCAGTAATGAAGGCAGCAATTGACGTACTTGGTGTAGGTGGTATATGTGCACCCGTAGCTGTCACACCTAATAGTATTGAAATTAGTACACTTACTGATTTAGTATTTGCAAACCGTAAGCTTATTGGTGTACTAATGGGTGATACTGTACCACAAATTGCGATTCCACAATTAATTCAATACCACCAAAGTGGGCAATTCCCATTTGAAAAGCTCGTAAAGTTTTATAAATTTGAGCAAATTAATGAAGCTTCTGCTGATTCAAATAACGGCTCTACAATTAAGCCGATACTCATTGTTGATGAATCTTATCGTGCGGACGAGCCACTCATCTAAATAAAGAAGAGACCAACTCAACGGGGAGCTGGTCTCTTTTTTATCTCTTATTCAAAAAACACTTTATCTGTATTGTATTTTGCACGGAATGTGTTAATCGCATATGTTTCATAAATTTCACGTTCCATTGGGTCGTCAATTTCATATACTTCAATTTTGAAAATCTCGGCACGGTGCTTTTGCATCGGTGACACGTTATCTTCAAAGTGCTTTTTAATACGTTGACGAATTTTACGTGCTTTACCTACAAATAATAATTCGTTTTTTTCATTGTAGAAAAAGAAAATACCGCCTTTTTCACGTGTGATTTTATGGAAGTCGATAAAACCATGATAAGGTGTGATTTCTACATCTCCTGGTTTTAATACTTGTTCACGTTGACGAATAACTAAGTCTGGTTTTGGTAGTTCGATTTTAATCAAGATATTCACGTTCCTCTCTATTACATAAAGTATATCCTAACATAATTCAAGCGCCGTGGCTATTACGAACTGAATTATGACATATTAATAACATAAAAACTTGCGTGTGTAAAATTTTTAAAACTGTTTTTAAGGGTAGGCTATTCTAATCTATTGATGAATAAAATAATAATGACTACTATTTATCGAAAAGAACTAATGTAAAAGATCCATACTTAACTCCTCTAACTTACAAAAAACAAAATATTCTATGTTTTATTGAAATTCTGTATTATCCATGGTACAATTCAGCTTAATTAAATAGTCTTATCAAGAGAAGTCGAGGGATTTGGCCTGTTGACGCTTCAGCAACCTCTAACTTAGTTAGAAAGGTGCTACTTCCAGCAAAGGATTTTTTCCTTTGAGAGATAAGAGTGATCGTGATTAAAACCCTCTCATTCTATCTCACATGGAATGAGGGGGTTTTTTAATTTATATAAAGAGAAATTGATGAAATGGGGAATGCAAGATGCCGATTAATATTCCGAAAAACTTACCAGCTGGAGAACATTTACGTGAGGAAAAAATCTTCGTAATGGAAGAGGACCGTGCGAGGACACAACAAATTCGTCCGTTAAATATTTTGATTTTCAACTTAATGCCTGAAAAAGAAAAAACTGAGTTGCAATTACTACGTTTACTGGGGAATACGCCGCTTCAAGTAAATATTACGTTTTTAAATACAGCAACACATGAGTCTAAAAATGTTAGTAAATCACATTTACAGTTATTTTACTCAACATTTAATGAAATACGTCATCGCCGCTTTGACGGTATGATTATTACCGGTGCACCTGTTGAAAAAATGGAGTTTGAGGACGTCAATTACTGGGACGAAATCGCTGAAATTATGGACTGGTCAGCGAAAAACGTGACATCTGTTCTACATATTTGTTGGGGGGCGCAGGCTGCTCTTTACCACCATTACGGTATCGGGAAATTTGAACTGCCTGAAAAATGCTCAGGCGTCTATTCACATGTTATTACAGACTTGACGGTTGATTTAGTTCGTGGGTTTAGCGACGCATTTACTGCGCCACATTCTCGCTATACTTCAGTTTCCATTGATGATGTACGCGCTCATCCTGATTTACGTTTATTATCATATTCTGAGGATGCAGGCGTCTTTATTGTCCAATCAAAGGATAATAAAAATATTATGATTACTGGCCATCTAGAGTACGATGCGACAACACTTGCAGACGAGTATAGCCGTGACGTTGCTAAGGGACTTGATATAGATGTACCTGTTAACTATTTCCCTAACGATGATCCAGCAAAAGAGCCAATTAATACATGGCGTGCTCATACACATTTACTATTCTCAAATTGGTTAAACTATTATGTATACCAAGAAACACCATATGAATGGGATTTTGTCGAAGAAATCGAATATCATATCTAGAAAAAACCCCTCCTTTGTTCACCAAAGGGGGGGTTACTCTGTTTGTCTTTGTGAATGTTCTTCATTACCCTTATCTAAAGGGCTTGGTTTTATGTTTTTTTCTTTGTCTGAAATCTTACGTATTTTTGCAACGATTAATAATAGAAGCGGTAGGAAAACAGCGAATATTGAGGCATATGGTAACCAAATTTCCTTAATGAAAATTTCTGAATGTACGATGTTTGGATGAACAATTTGAGATAGTGCGACTGTAATCATCCCTAGGGGTAATATGAGTGGTCGATGATCTTTTGTATTAAGTAGTTGTCCCAACCCCTTTACTGCTGCGTAAAAATAGATGAACGATCTAATATAGATTGTAGTAATCCACATAAACGTCATAATAATCTCAATACGCTGCAAAAAATTCCCGATTGAAATTCGTTGAGCTAATGTATAACTTGGAAAAGTTCGTAAGGATGTATTCGTTGACCCTAGGACTAAAATAGACAAAGAAATCAATATGATTAAAAACAAGCCGCCTACTAAGGTGCCTATGTAAAATCCTTTTTGAGCCGCCTTTTTCACATTGACGGTCGAAGGAAAGATCATTAACAAGACAACAAGCGGGAAAGCAAAAGTACTAACAAAAAGTAAAATACCGTATATGAATGACCCTGGCGTTGCTTCAAAGAGAGGTTGTATATTTTTAATCTCGATATTTGGAGTAATGAAAAGAACGAACATGACAAATATGAATAAAAATATTGGAAATAGTATTTCTGCGGATCGTGCAAAGACTTCTAAACCCAAATAAGTAGCAAACATAATGATTAACATAAACAAAAGTGCAAATGCAACTGTTGGTGTCTCTGGCATGACTTCGGTTTGCATAAAATTCCCGATGTAATAAAGTAATTCTCCTGCAGCCAGAAAAGTAAATAGTGTAAACGCAATAGATACGACTTTACCAATAAATTTCCCTAATATTTTTTCGTTTGCCTCCACTAAAGATAAGCTGGGTGTTGTATTTCCGACTGAAATATATAACTTTACGAGCAATAAGCTTACAGCAACACCCATAATAGCTACTATCCAAGCATCCTGTTTAACTACTTGTGCGATGCTTGATGGTATTATTAAAATAGTTGTACCTATGGAACAGAGCAAAGTAATTATTGTAAATTGACGTGCACTTATAACTTGTTTTTCCATAACTTTTCCTCATTTACTTAATATATTTCAATGGACAGAACGAATATTAATCCTTTAATAATGTTTTCAACAAATCTGCAAAAGGATTAAAAATAGAGGTAATCAAATCCAATGGGTTAGGAATATTGAGATTTAAAGCCACTCCTATATTCAAGGCTGCTCCAATAATTAATAATATCAAGAACATCCAAATTGTTTTCCTTTCACCACTTTTCAATAACTTTGGCTTTTCGAAGTAAATAATTAACGCTGTAACGGTTAATATTCCCAATGTACTAAACATTTCATATTACTCCTTTAACTTTCGCGATAGTGCGTTTTGCATCGTGCCTAATCCACGCGTGCTAACATTGACTTCCACGATAACTTCTAACTCAGGAAATAACGTTGACCAGTCATCTTTTATTTTTTTCCACTCTTTAGGGTTTTCTCGATGCAGTACCTCATTAAACCCTAAGTTATCCACTTGATATTTTTGTTGCATCGTATGAAGTACTTTTTCTACTTCACCCTTAATTAATTTACTTGTTTTTTCGTTTATCATAGGAATTGTTTCATTCTCCGCTAAGTTGATAGTGCAATTAACTTCTGAAACATTTTGATCAATATCAATACTGACATTAATTTTTGGTGTACCGTTCTGTATTTTGCCTTTTATTTTAGTTTTGGAATTTATGATTTCAGTTGATAGCTCTCCTTCATTCGGACAAGAAATCACTTCAATTGTGTTATTGATGTTATCATTCAAAATATTGAAGCTTTTACTTTCTTCCTCGCTTAAAACACCCATTAATCTATCTTGCTGAAAAACTGCTAGTCCTGTAAATTCCAAAAATACTGGGGTGTCAATTCTTTCAACATTGGCCATATCAATGCCTATTTTTTGATCGCCAATTACCTCGATGACTGACAAAACTGGACTATTTCCATCATTTCTGAGTGCAGTTATTATTTCATCAATATTGACAGACCTTGTAGATCCCCAATATTTCTCTGAATTTTTGATAGAATTAGCCATCTTTTGTGCAGGTATTTTTTCTATTGAGGTTAAAACATTTAAAACTGCTTTGGCAGTCGTTTTATTTGCCATTATGACATTAAAATCGTTTCTAATTTCATGGTCCCTCGCTAAAAAGTCTATTATTGGACTAATCCCTTCAGAAGCTAATTCCTCACCGATTACAATAATTTGAAGATGTGAAAAGTATGGTTTTCTTGGAGAAGATGTCGTTACTTTCCTTATTGCTTCAAACACTGTTTTCCCTTGAGCATGGTAGGTAATGACTGGTGCACGACCACTCGTAGCTTGCTTTGAAGAAATTTCACTAGGATCTACTACTTGCACAGATATCTCATATTCATCGTCCACTTTATCCACACCAAGTGCCACAGCTATAGCAAGCTCATTTAACTCACGTTTACTCCAACAAGCACTCAATACAAGGGTAAGCGTAGTTAGTAGGATAATGGTTAATACCTTTTTCATATCGGATACCTCTATATTCAATGATTATTTTTATTTAATGACTTCTGACTTCTAATCTTGTTAATCTGATTAACTAAGCGAGGTCGCGTTAATAAAGACCCACGTGGAAATAATAGTATGGCATCCTTTTGATCATCGGGAATTATTGGTGCAAAAGGACTCATATAAGGGACTCCAAAAGAGCGCAAACTGCATAGATGCAGGATTAACGCCATCACACCAATCATCACTCCAAATAAACCAAAGCCTGCTGCTAATATCATTAAAGGGAAACGTAGGACACGAATCGTGTTCGACAGGCCGTAAGCAGGGAAAAGAAAACTACAAATGGCCGTTAATGAAACGATGATTACCATTACTGACGATACAATACCAGCCTCTACAGCTGCTTGCCCAATAACCAATGTCCCGACAATTGAAATTGCAGGACCTATCGTTCTTGGCATTCGAAGACCAGCTTCTCTTAAAATTTCAAATGCAACCTCCATTATTAGTGCTTCAACAACAGCTGGAAAAGGGACTCCTTCTCGTTGGGAAGCAAGACTAATCAACATAGCTGTGGGCAACATTTCTTGGTGAAAAGTCGTAATTGAAACATATAGGGAAGGGACAATCAAAGAAATGGTTATACCGAAAAATCTTAATAGACGTATAAGGGAACTAATAATGAAGTTTTGGTAATAGTCCTCTGAAGATTGTAGAAAAGATGTTAGTAGGGCAGGGACAATAAGAACAAAAGGTGTACCATCCACGAGAATAGCAATTTTCCCTTCTAATAATTCAGCTGCAATGACATCGGGACGTTCAGAATTATAAATTGTTGGGAAAATTGTATATTTGGAATCTTGTATTAATGCTTCAATATATCCACTTTCCAGAATGCCATCAATGTCTATACTGTCTAAACGTTCAAGAACCTCATTTACAATTTTTTCGTTTGCGATGCCATTAATGTACATAACTGCAATATCCGTTTGCGTTACTTTCCCAATAACCCTAGATTTTATCCAAAGATTTGGGTTTTTAATCTTACGACGAATTAAGGCGGTGTTAGTACGAAGTGTTTCAGTAAAAGACTCTCTTGGACCTCTAATGACAGATTCTGTAGTAGGTTCAGTGATAGCTCGATCCTTTGAACTTTTAGTACTTGCAGAAATACCTTTTGATGCGCCATCTAGCAAGATGACAGTTTCTCCATTCATAATGGCACTAAATACCCCTGTGAAATCTTCAATATCCTTCACATCACCAACTGTTAAACAAGTATCTTTTAAATATTGGTTGATTGCTTTGGTTTTGTTTGCAAGAGATTCGTCTAATTCCAACATAAGAGATTCCATTATAAAATCTGTAATAGCTGTTTGATCAGCTAATCCATCTGTATAAATAATTGCAATAAGATGTTTTTCAGATTTTCCGATAGTAACCTCACGAATTATAATATCGTTGCTATTATCAACTGTTTGTTTAATCGTTTGAATATTATTTGAAAGAGAAGGATTAAGTAAATCCTTCGATGAATTTGCTGGTGTTTGAGAGGGGTCATGATTGTTATTTGTTGAACTGCTCACTTAATAATCCTCCTCCATCTATTCATAGGGCTAATTAGAGGATATACAACTTTATATCGAGATAAACAAAAAAATAACGGTAGTAAACAAAAAGAGATTGTCTCAAAAGCCTGAGACAATCTCTTTTTGTTATTTTGTATAATCGTACTTTAGTTCATCAATCGTATCATCGACATCCACATGGAGACTATGCTTATTAAAAAACCATAAGTCTTTTTCGTCAATGTAGTACGTAATCCCGTCGATAACCGTTTGAACACCAATTTCGATTGGTTCCTCACGTGTCATACCAAGGGAAAATCCTTCGTGGAAAGGACTTGAACCACCATATCTAGCATAGAAGCGAATGTTATCACCTTTTTCTACTTCCATTTCATGTTTAAACCATTCAAGAGCCGCATCAGTTAGTGTAATTTTCATGTTATGATCCATCCTTACCTTAAATCCATTTCACTTTCGGTTCAGTACCATTTTTAATACGAGAGATATTTGCACGATGGCGGTAAACAATAAAACTAAATAAACACGCCACTAAGATTAATAATGCAAAATCACCTGTAACAAAATAATATACGATTGAATAAATAAGTGCCAACCCAGAGGCAACGATTGATGTTAAACTAACAATTTTCGTAATTTTCAATGTGAGGAAGAATGTAAAGAATAATACGATAAAAAATGGCCAAGAATAGCCGAGTACCACACCGGCAGATGTAGCAACTGCTTTACCGCCACGGAAACTTGCAAATACAGGAAACACATGACCGACTACCGCTATAACCCCAAGAATCAGTGGATGGATCGTTGTCTCAGTAAATATAGGTAATGATGCTAATAATACAGCAGCTGTTCCTTTTAAAACGTCCATAATCGTTACGATCAGACCTGCTTTTTTTCCTAAAACACGAAAAGTATTTGTAGCACCTAAGTTACCGCTCCCATGTTCTCGTATATCCATTTTGTAAAAGATTTTGCCAATCCATAACCCAGAAGGTATAGAGCCGATTAGATAAGCACATAAAATAATAAAACTATTTATCATTGATAAGCTCCTTTCAATTCATACAAAAATTATCACTTGGTACTAATACTTTGTGATGAACATTTTACACTTTTTCTTTACAATTCACAATGGCATGAAGGAGATTTCCAAGCCAATCGGGAATTCATTAACAATAAGATAAAAGCTTTCTTTAAAATATAGGCTAAAAGGGAATTTTGTCAATATTACTTTCCTTTGGTAGAATAGAAGTCTATCTTTATATTTTCTAAGTCAAGGAATAATATTATAAATTTATTTGCGCCTGGTACTGGCTATTGACAGGGAATGCTATTATTATTAGGATGAGAACGTTATCAGAACATGCGTTTGTTTTTGGAGGGGAATCTTTTGGCGAATAAACAGTCACCTAGCGTCTATAATGATGACGCGATTCAAGTTTTAGAAGGATTAGAAGCAGTGCGAAAGCGACCCGGCATGTATATTGGTTCCACAGATGGTCGAGGGCTTCATCACCTTGTATATGAAATCGTAGATAATGCGGTAGATGAAGCACTTGCTGGCTTTGGTTCTCATATCATTGTCACTATACATCAAGATCAAAGTCTAAGCGTTCGAGATTTCGGACGAGGTATGCCTACTGGTATGCACAAAATGGGCAAGCCGACACCAGAAATAATTTTCACAGTGTTACATGCAGGTGGAAAATTTGGACAAGGCGGTTATAAAACGAGTGGTGGTTTGCACGGTGTAGGTTCATCTGTTGTGAACGCCTTGTCGACATTTTTAGAAGTAACGATTCATCGTGATGGAAAAAAATATAAACAACGTTTTGAAAATGGCGGTAATCCTGCAACAACACTTGAAGAAATCGGTAATACGAAGCAAACAGGGACACTTGTACATTTCTTACCAGATGACACGATATTCTCTGTAACAAAATTCAACTATGATACGCTTGCAGAACGTTTACGCGAGTCAGCTTTTTTACTGAAAGGTTTAAAAATTGAATTAATCGATGAACGCGAGGAAGGCAAAGGGGATGTTTTCTATTATGAAAACGGCATAGAAGCTTTCGTTGCGTATTTGAATGAGGAAAAAGATATACTTCATCCCGTGAAATACATTGAAGGAACACAAGATGAAATCGAAGTTGAATTTGCCTTCCAGTATAATGATGGCTATTCAGAAACTATTTTATCATTCGTTAATAATGTGCGTACACGTGATGGTGGTACACATGAAACAGGTACGAAAGCTGCATTAACACGTGTATTTAATGAATATGCGCGTAAAATCGGCTTATTAAAAGAAAAAGACAAAAACCTCGAAGGTTCAGATATACGAGAGGGCTTAGCAGCTGTCATTTCAGTTCGTATTCCTGAGCATTTATTGCAATTTGAAGGGCAAACGAAAAGCAAGCTAGGTACTAGTGAAGCGCGTTCAGCTGTCGATTCTGTTGTATCTGAGCAAATTTTATATGTGCTTGAGGAGAATGCTGAGCTATCAGCTTCACTTGTTCGTAAGGCAATTCGTGCGCAGCAAGTTCGTGAAGCGGCTCGTAAAGCACGTGAAGATGCCCGCAACGGGAAGAAAAACAAAAAGGCAAGTACACTTCTTTCAGGGAAGTTAACGCCAGCACAGTCCCGTAATGCAGCTAGAAATGAACTATACTTAGTCGAAGGTGATTCTGCAGGAGGTTCAGCAAAGCAAGGCCGTGATCGTACGTTCCAAGCAATCTTACCTCTACGCGGAAAAGTTATTAATACTGAAAAGGCGAAGCTACAGGACATTATGAAGAATGAAGAAATCTCAACAATCATTCATGCAATTGGTGCAGGTGTTGGGACTGACTTCTCTGTAGAAGATGCAGCTTACGATAAAGTTGTCATCATGACCGATGCCGATACAGATGGTGCACATATTCAAGTCTTGCTATTAACGTTCTTTTATCGTTATATGCGCCCTCTAATTGAGGCTGGAAAAATATTTATTGCATTACCACCGCTTTATAAGGTTTCTAAGGGTGCAGGTAAAAAAGAAGTTATTGAATATGCTTGGACAGAAAATGATTTGCAATCAGCTATTAAAAAAATAGGGAAGGGCTATATCCTTCAGCGTTATAAAGGACTTGGTGAGATGAACGCCGATCAATTATGGGATACAACGATGAATCCTGAAACGCGTACATTGATTCGTGTAACAATTGAGGACGGTGCTCGTGCTGAACGACGTGTTACAACGTTAATGGGTGACAAAGTAGAGCCGCGCCGCAAATGGATCGAAGCAAATGTAAACTTCGGTATGGAGGATGATTCAAATATTCTAGATAACGAATTCATCCAACAAGAGGAGGACCAAGCATGACTAGTACGGAAAAGTATCAAGATTTGCCTTTAGAAGAAGTAATGGGTGACCGTTTTGGTCGCTATAGTAAATATATTATTCAAGACCGCGCGTTGCCTGATGCACGCGACGGTCTTAAACCAGTACAGCGCCGCATTTTATTTGCCATGTTTACAGAGGGGAATACCAATGAAAAACCTTTCCGTAAATCTGCAAAAACAGTCGGGAACGTAATCGGTAACTACCATCCGCATGGTGATAGTTCAGTTTATGAAGCAATGGTACGTATGAGTCAAGATTGGAAAGCCCGTCATATGCTCATTGAAATGCACGGTAATAACGGTTCTGTCGATGGGGATCCTCCTGCAGCAATGCGTTATACAGAAGCAAGGCTTTCAGCGATTGCTTCTGAGATGCTTCGTGATATCGGTAAAAACACAGTTGAATTTGTACCAAACTTTGATGATCAGGATATGGAGCCAACTGTTTTACCATCGCGCTTCCCGAATCTACTTGTTAATGGTTCTACAGGGATCTCAGCAGGGTATGCGACAGATATTCCGCCCCATGCACTTGATGAAGTTCTTGATGCTGTCTTAATGCGCTTAGAGAACCCATCAGCGACTGTTGATGACCTAATGACGGTTATCAAAGGTCCTGATTTTCCTACAGGTGGGATTATTCAAGGAGTAGATGGTATTAAGAAAGCGTATGAAACAGGCCGAGGCAAAATTATCGTACGTGCACTAGCAAATATTGAACCGCTAAAAGGCGGGAAAGAGCAAATTGTCATCACAGAGTTGCCTTATGACGTCAATAAAGCGAATCTCGTGAAAAAGATTGACGAACAGCGTGTCGACAAACGTCTTGATGGTATTGCCGAAATTCGTGATGAATCGGACCGTACAGGCTTACGTGTTGTAATTGAGCTAAAAAAGGATATTCCAGGTCAAGGTATTTTAAACTACTTATTTAAAACGACAGATTTGCAAGTTGCCTACAATTTTAATATGATTGCCATCCATAATCGTCGACCAACAATGATGACTTTACCGTTGCTTTTAGATGCCTATATTGCTCACCAAAAGGAAATTGTCACTAATCGTTCTATCTATGATTTGCAAAAGGCGAAAGACCGCTCACATATTGTAGAGGGACTTATAAAAGCATTGTCGATTTTAGATGAAGTTATCGCAACAATCCGTTCATCTAATGATAAACGTGATGCAAAAACAAATTTACAAGAGAAATTTCAGTTTACGGAAGTTCAGTCAGAAGCGATTGTTAGCTTGCAATTATATCGTTTAACAAATACCGATATTACAGAGCTTCGCCATGAACAAGATGAACTCAATGCACTCATCACAAAACTTGAAAGCATTTTAAATAGTGAGGCAAAGCTAATTCGTGTCATTAAACAAGAACTACTAGACATTAAAAAACGCTTTATACAACCTCGTCGTTCTAAAATTGAACGTGAAATTGAAGAAATAAAAATTACATTAGATGTGCTTGTACCGAGTGAAGAAGTAGTGGTGACTGTAACGAAAGACGGTTATATTAAACGAACGTCTACACGTTCACATGCTGCTTCAAATGGGAAAGATATTGCGATGAAAGAATCGGATTACTTATTGTATGAGGGTAACTTAAATACGCAGCACCATTTACTACTCTTTACAAACCGAGGAAATTATATTTACCAGCCAGTACATGAACTGCCTGATATTCGTTGGAAAGATCTTGGTCAACATATTTCAAGTATCGTGCCAACAGGAGAAGACGAGTCAATCATTAACGTATATGGCTTCGAAACATTTGACCAACCAAATAAATACATTCTAACAGCGACAAAAGATGGTCAAATTAAACGTTCGCTATTATCAGACTATGCTGTGACACGTTATTCTAAGCCTATTAAGACGATGAATGTCAAAGCCGGTGATGAAATGATTATCGCAGATTTCGTCACGGATGAAGCGGAACTGTTATTAACGACGGATACTGCTTATGCGATTCGCTTCCCAATTGATGAATTACCTGTCACAGGTGTTAAAACCGGTGGGGTAAAAGGTATAACGTTAAAAGACGGGGAAGCATTAGTTGGCGTCAATATTCTAAGTCCGAATGAAACAGAGTATGTTGTCATCGTGACGCAACGTGGAGCTGTTAAGAAAATGAATGTAGCTGAGGTAGATGCTACAAATCGTGCAAAACGAGGTTTAAAAGTACTTACTGAACTGAAGGCAAATCCACATCGTATTATTGATGTAGTAAAAGCAGATGATGATGAGCAATTGATTGTAGAGACGGAGAAGGGCGTACAAGAGGTTTTAGACGTTAAAGCACTAACACGTGCCGACCGCCATTCAAACGGCTCCTTCAAAGTCGACGTAGCCTCTGACGGTGCAATTTCACATGTATTAAAAGAGAAAAAAGAAAAATAATCAATTAAGCCCATGTTCCTTTCGAGGACAGGGCTTTTTTTATACTAAAAAGGTTATGTAGTATATTTGATAGAAGCCAAGTCTAGATTGAAGTATTATCGCATATATTAAAAGTGGCTAGTTTTTTTAATAAGGTCGGTAATTAACATTCCTTAATTAAAAAAACCCTGTTTTTTTACATTAAGAGATAATTTAAGATATAATTAAAATCAAAAACAGCGTATTTTATCATTAAGGTGGTGTAGGTTAATGACTTATGAAAAATTATCGAAGCTATTTTATAAAAGTGAAGGTTTGTATAAACAGGAATATGAAAAAAGATTCAATGGATACGGAACATATCAAACAGGATTAAAAATTCGTCCTGTGCAAAAAGGACAGCATATAGGACAACCCTTGGAACTATTTATTGTTAATACGCATAAGTTAATGGATCTTCACGAAGAAATATTTATAAGTAGTTTTCAAATACGATCAATGGTTCAACAAATGCCTGCTGTAGCTGTACAGCCTTATTTTGATAAGCTACTCATCAACGAACTGCAAAGTACAAATGAAATTGAGGGCGTTCGTAGTACAAAAATGGAGTTAACTCAGGTTTTACAGAGTGTTAAGGAGAAAAACCTGCCAAAGGATAAACGCTTTATTGGACTAATGAAGACTTATCAATATTTAGATGACATTAAACCTTTCGAAACTATAACAGACTTTCGTAAGCTTTATGATGAGATTGTAGCAGAGGAAGTTGACTCAGCATCGCAACCCGACGGTGAGCTATTTCGAAAAGATTCAGTGAGCATTACGGATGGTCATAAAGCAACACATATCGGGGTATTTCCTGAAGAGCAAATAAAATGGCATCTTCAAGAACTAGTCGAGTTCCTGGAACATTCTCAAATACCAGATTTGTATAAATTCATGCTTGCTCATTACTATTATGAGTACATTCATCCGTTTTATGATGGCAACGGTCGAACAGGGAGATTACTCGTATGTAGTTATGTAGCTCGTAAACTGGATAAGTTCACAGCGATTACACTTTCTTATACTATCAATCAAGATAAACAAAAGTATTATAAAGCGTTAGAGGAACTCTCTCATCCTCTTAATAAAGGAGAGGGGACATTTTATATGCATAGTTTGCTGGAATTACTACGTGATGGTCAAAAACACGTAATCGAGGATTTAGAGTTAGGGTTAGCTAAACTCCAAAAAATTAATACGCATCTCCTTCAGTTAGACTGGGCAGATCATGACCAGAAGCGGCTACTAGCAACCTTACTTGAAGTGTCCGTTTTTGCAGGGACATATCATCATTTAACTAACTCTGAATTAATAGAAGCCACATCACTTTCTCGTTATAAAGTAAACACCTATTTAAATGCATTTGAGTCAATGGGAATCGCAACTAAAATCCGTCAACGACCTGTTACCTATAAACTTAATGACAACTATATCGATAAGGTACTTAGTGCTTCTTCATCTAGCATGTAGATTATTAAAAGTCTACGTGCTGGGTTGTTAATGGTATAGTAAAAAAAAATTTCCTACGTGAATTTGACTAGAGTAGTGGATGACTTGTAATGAAAATTCTGTAAGATGTTGTTGATCCTCTTTAAAACGCTTTTAGAGCCTGTAGAATAGCTTCCTCGTCCATTGATTACTAAGTTTTCACCAAGTAGCTTACACAAGCTGATAATGCATCTACAAGGTCCTTACATAATCATTAGTTTGGATATAATATCTGAGTGAATAAATTAGATCGGGATTAGATACTCTGCTATATACACTTCATGATATTCATAAACTTTAATTAAAAAAACACAACCACTATTTTAATCATCAAAGTGGTTGTGTTTTTTGTATTTTGTGAAATTTTGTTCAATACTCTCTTTTTTAGTTTTTGTTACACGTTCATGCGTACTGAAAGGGGAGGATTGGCGTTCTTTTTCAACATCCATACCTCTCGTTCGCTTAAGATGCAGTCGTTTCTTTTTTGCATTTGATTGTGTCATGCTACACCTCCAACTTCTACTAACAAATAATACAGAATACGGGAAAAAAAGTAAAACCTCGCATGCAGAGTGCCTACGAGGTTTTCGTTATAATTATCAGTGTGATACGTCTTGTACTGAAATACCAGTGTTTGCTTTAACATCAACTTCACGATATTTCGCTTCGTCGCTCTCTTTAGAAAGTAATGTCCCAATAACACCACCTAAGAAGCCGAGTGGTACAGAGATAAGTGCTGGGTTCGTTAACATAATTAACGGATCACCAACGAAGATAGCTTTTCCTGCAACCGGATTCCAAATGTTAGGAGATACAGCTACTAGAATTAAAGCAGAGATTAAACCTGTTAACATTGCTGTAACCGCACCAGCTGAGTTGAAACGTTTCCAGTAGATCGTGTAAATAATTACTGGTAAGTTAGAAGAAGCTGCAATACAGAATGCTAGTGATACTAAGAATGCTACGTTTAATGTTTGTGCACCAAGTGCAAGTAAGATTGAAACAACAGAGATGATAATTGAGCCAACACGAGCAGCCATAACTTGCTCTTTCTCGGTAACTTTTCCTTTTTTAATGATTTGACCGTAAATATCATGTGATAGGGCAGATGCACCAGAAAGTACAAGACCTGCTACTACCGCTAAGATTGTTGCGAAGGCTACTGCACAAATGAATGAGAATAAAATTTCGCCACCAAGCGCCTCTGCAAGTAGTGGGGCAGCCATGTTACCAGCAGCATTTGCCGCAATAATGTCTTCAGAGCCTACTAATGCAGCTGCACCGAAGCCTAAGAAAATTGTTAGAACGTAGAAGATACCTACAATCCAAGTTGCCCAAATTACTGAAGAACGGGCAGTTTTTGCATCTTTTACTGTGAAGAAACGCATTAAGATATGTGGAAGACCCGCAGTACCTAATACAAGTGCGATTAACATCGAGATCGTATCTATACCATTTGTATATTTTAGACCTGGATTTAAGTATGCTGCACCATGTTCAGTTTTAGTTGCCATTTCAGTGAACATCGTTGAAATACTGAAACCAAACTCTTTTAACACTAAGAATGAGATTATAATAGTACCTAACATTAAAAGAGCAGCTTTAATGATTTGAACCCAAGATGTTGCTGTCATACCACCGAATAATACGTAAATTGTCATCATGATACCTACAAGTATTACCGCTGCCCAGTAATCAATACCTAATAGTAATTGAATAAGTCCGCCTGCACCAACTAACTGTGCAATCATGTAGAACAATACAATTGTAATTGTACTTAATGCTGCTGTACCACGAACTTTTGAGTTGTTGAAACGTGCTGTGATCATGTCAGCTAATGTGAATTTACCAAGGTTACGTAGTGGCTCAGCTACGATGTAAAGTACCACTAAGTAAGCTACTAAGTATCCGATAGAGAAGAAGAAACCATCGAAACCGAATAATGCAACGGCACCAGCGATACCTAGGAACGATGCTGCTGATAAGTAGTCACCACCGATAGCTAGTCCATTTTGCCAACCAGTTAAACCGCCACCTGCTGTGTAGAAATCACTTGCAGAAGAAGTACGTTTAGATGCCCACCATGTAACAGCTAATGTAAGACCTACAATTGCGACGAAGAAAGATAATGCAATCATGCTCATCGGCGGCCACCTCCATTTTCATATTCAGCGATAATCGCCTTAACATCTCTGTCAAAGCTGTTTGCTTTTGCAACATATAAATGCGCTAATCCCCAAGTCATAAGAAATAATCCAGCTGAGTAGATCCACACCCACGTAATATCCCCAATTGCCTGTTGGTGTAAGATCTTTGTGTACGAAGTGAGAATTGGTAGTAACATGTAAGCTGCTAAGAAGAGTACTGTTATCGACCAAAGAAACGCTGACTTTTTTCGTACAAGTGCTTTAAACGATTCTTGTTTTGCAATTGCCTCGTAATCAATAACGATGCTTTTACTAGTTTGATTGTTCGCCATAAACATTCCCCATTTTGTGTTTATTTTTACTGCTTCAATACTTGTTTTTGCTAGCTTAGTGAATTCACATCTTAATTTTATGAGACAGTTCACAAAATTGCAATACATTTCAGAAAAATTATGCAAAAAAAATTTTTCGGAAAATAGACTTTAAACAGAAAATACATGACAAAGCCTAGAAAATAAAGGGTTTTGGAAAATTCAGAAAAATAAACAAAGGTTGGATAATACTAGATTCTTGACAGTAACTAAGTAGAGATTTTCTAGAAAATAAGGTTTTTTTCTAGAAGGAAATTTCGTTTTTTTTTCTCTGGAAAATACATTTTTTATGATTTTTTTGAAACGAATAGTATTGCTCAATAAATAAATTGCTATGGATTCTCTAATAAAAAACAGAAAAAAACTCGATCGAAATCGAGTTTTTTTCTGAAAATTAATGAGAAATATCTGAAACTGATACGCCAGTATTTGCTTTTACGCGAATTTCCTTATAGATACGATCAGCTTCTTCTTGAGAGATTTTGTTCGTAGATAGAACAGAACCTAAATAACCCGCAATGAAGCCAAGTGGAATTGTAATAATTGCTGGTACCGATAGTGGCACAAGTGGATTACCAACGAAAATAGCAGCGCCTTCAATTGGACTCCAAATATTTGGCCCCATTGCCCCTAAAACTAAGCATGATACTAAACCTGTTACCATAGCTGTAACTGCACCAGTAGAGTTGAATTTTTTCCAGTAAATTGTGTAAAGGATAACTGGAAGATTTGCAGAAGCCCCGATACAGAAGGCAAATGACACTAAGAATGATACGTTTAAGCTTTGTGCAAATAACGCAAGGATAATTGAGACAATTGCAATTGAAATAGAACCCGTACGAGCTGCTAATACTTGTTGTTTCTCTGTTAATTTACCGTCTTTAATGATTTCACCGTAAATATCATGAGAAATTGCAGAGGCACCTGTTAATACTAAACCAGAAACTACCGCTAAGATTGTTGCAAATGCTACTGCCCCGATAAATGCCATCAATACATCGCCACCAAGGTAATGAGCAAGAAGTGGGGCAGCTGTATTACCAGCTTTACTTTCAGCAAGAATATTGTCTAAACCTACAAAATGCATAGCACCAAAGCCTAAGAAAATTGTTAATGAGAAGAAAATAGCCGTAATCCAAGTTGTCCAAGAAATAGATGAACGTGCAGTTTTCGCATCTTTAACTGTAAAGAAACGCATTAAAATATGCGGTAAACCAGATGTACCTAATACAAGAGCCATCATCATTGATACAGAGTCAATAGAACTTGTATATTTTAAACCTGGCACTAAAAACTCTTCGCCATGATCTGTAGCGATTGTATTAAACATAGTTGTTAAAGAGAAATCGAATTTAATAAGAACTAGTGTTGCAAGTAAGCCGGTACCAAATAAAAGTAGTGCAGCTTTAATAATTTGAACCCAAGAAGTTGCTGTCATACCACCGAATAATACATAAACAGTCATCATGACACCTACGATTAAAACAGCAATCCAGTACTCAATGCCAAATAATAATTTAATAAGTGCACCCGCACCAACTAATTGCGCGATCATATATAGAATAACAATAATTATTGTACCTGTCGCAGCAACACCACGAATACGTTTTTCGTTGAAACGAGCAGTTAACATATCTGCTAATGTAAAACGACCTAAATTACGCATAGGTTCTGCAATTACATATAGAAGAACTAAGTTTGCTACTACATAACCCACCGAGAAGAAGAAACCATCAAACCCAGTTAATGCAATCGCTCCGGATACCCCAAGGAACGCTGCTGCTGATAAGTAGTCACCAGCAATGGCAAAACCATTTTGCCAGCCTTTAAGACCACCACCCGCTGTATAGAAGTCACTAGCAGAAGAAGTACGCTTTGCTGCAATATATGTAACTATTAATGTTAAACCTACAATTCCTAAGAAGAAACTTACTGTTACTAAATTCATTTATTTTCCGCCTTTCGCATGATACTCCGCAATAACTGCAGCCGCAGCCTTATCAAATGAAGCTGCTTTTTTTATATAGACTGTACAAAGAACAATTGTCATGATGAATAATCCTGCTGAGTATACCCAAACCCCTGTAATACTTCCAATGACTTTTTGTTGTAGTACAGGTTGGAAAGCAAGGATTGGAAGTAAGATATAAAGAAATAAAAATCCTGCAGTCATCGAGAAAAGGAAAGTGTTTTTCTTTTTCACGAATTTGTTGAACGATTCCATAGCTTCAATTGCATTATAGTCAATTGATTGTATGTTTTTTTCTCCAGTAATGTTAGCCATTATTATTCCCCCTAAAGTTATATATTTCTGTTTTAAACGGTATATTTCTTTTTGTTCCGCCGCTATATTCACTTATTTTAGGAGGTATAAACCTATAATGCAATACTAAATTTTAAGTTTTTCAAATTTTTTGTCTAATTTAGAGGTTGGAAATAATGTAGAAATAATGAGGGTTTAGCAGAAATATCACGTTTAAAAGAGAACCTAACTTTTCTTTAGAATAATATTTCGATACTAGTAATACGAGAATATTTCTGAATTGTTTAGAAAATATAATCACAAAAGAGAAAATTGCTCGAATTACTATTTTGCAATTAGAATGAACAAAAAAATAAACAGCAGGAATCTGTTGTTGTATAACAACTATTTGACGCGTTGGGAAATAACGAAATAATGGGAAAAAACCCTAAAAAAAAAGAGGGAAAAAATTCTTAAACCCTTGATATATATGGGAATTAAAGGGTTTTATAATTCCAAAAATATACAATTGTTTACGATTAAACTATTTTCATAACACAGTTTGAAGTACATTATCTTGTTTTTAACTTCTATTCTATATACAATAAACAGCGACACATAATTGAAGGGAAGTGCACCAAAAACATGAAAAAGAAAAGTATGATGCTTGTTGTGGTAATTATTGTTAGTAGTTTGTTAGCATCATGTGGAACTTATAAATTCCAACCAGAGCTAAACATTCAAGTGGAAGATTTCACACAAACAAATCAAAATAATGAAGAAGTAACATTAGAGACTTTAAAGGGTAAACCTTGGCTTGCGATGTTCATATTCACAAACTGTAATACAGTATGTCCGCCAATGACTTATAATATGAATGAAGTGCAACAGGCACTGATTGACGAGAAAGTAGAAGACTACAACATAGTAGCCTTCAGCATTGATCCAGAGGTCGACACACCTGAAGTATTAACTGAGTATTTGAATACATATTCCGTTGCTGACACGAGTAAATGGCAGCTTTTAACGGGCTATAAACAAGAATACATTGAGCAATTTGCAAGAAAATCATTTAATTCACACGTGAGGAATGATCCAAAGACCGACCAAGTCATGCATATGTCGAGTTATTATTTAGTAAATGCAGACGGTGTTGTTGTAAAAGACTATAACGGCACTACAGATGTACCAGTAGATACAATTGTTGAAGATATTAAAGTCTTAACAAAGTAAACAAAAACGAACCTAGAAATCACATTTGAATTTCTAGGTTCGTTTTTTGTATTCCGTCTCACTAACATAAGTATACTTTTGGATGATACGTAACTTCCTATAATATATATTATGTAAACTAAAAAAGAATCATAAAAAACAGAGCTCGATACTTGAGCCCTATTTCTCATTAATGTATATCTACTTTATCCAGGATGTCCTTTGTAAAATCTGCTACCGATAATGGCTTGCTAAAATAATACCCTTGTACAAATTCACATCCGTGTTTGCGTAAGACATTTAATTCAGCTTCTTGTTCAACACCTTCAGCAACAACTTTTAATTCCATTGCGTGAGCTAATGAAATCATTGCTGAAATCATTGCGACACCAGACTTTCCAGAAATGATATCTTGAACAAACGCTCGGTCAATTTTTAACACATCAACCGGGAATTTTTTTAAATAATTGAGAGATGCATAACCTGTGCCAAAGTCATCGATCGAAATTGTAATACCAAGAGCCTTTAATTCTCCAATTGTTTCAATCAATTTCTCTGTATAATCAAGCATACTCATTTCTGTAATTTCGATTTCAAGAGTATTTGGATTAACCTTAGTTTCAGCTATAACATCACGCACCATATCTACAAAGCCGTCTGTGCTTATATGAATAGGAGAAATATTGACAGCCACTTGTAAATTCAAACCATACTGCTGGTTCCAAATGTGAGCTTGAGTACAAGCCTTTCTTAGCACCCATACCCCAATATCATTGATAAGGCCACATTCCTCCGCAAATGGAATAAAGCGATCTGGTGGCAAATGCCCTAATTCAGGGTCGTACCAGCGTAATAACGCCTCCATACCTACTACTGTACCTGTTTTTAAGTCTATTTTCGGCTGGTAATAGAGCTCTAATAAATCTTTTTTCAATGCTTGGTGTAATTTTGTTTCGAGCATAAGCCACTTATCAGTATCGTCATCCATATTTGGTCGATATAATTTATAATAATTGCCACGTGTAGTTTTCGCAGCATACATAGCGATATCAGCATTTTTTAATAATTCTTCAATAGAATTTGCTTGATCTGGAAAAACACAAATTCCTACACTAATACTCGCGTAAAACTCATATGTATCAATGATAAAACTTTCGCGAAAAATCGATAGAATTTCTTTCGCCATTTCATCTATACGACTCGTATCATTTAAAATAAACACAAATTCATCACTGTTATGACGGTAGAATGAATTAGACGTGAAATCAATATTCTGTAAGCGATTTGCCATTTCAACCAAGAACATGTCGCCAATAATATGCCCAAGCCCATCATTAATGTGTTTGAAACGATTCACATCGATATAGAACAATGCGAATTTCTCACCTGTTCGTTTTGATTGATGAAACTCATTTTCTAGTCGTTGCTCTAGTTTACGACGATTCGGTAAGCCTGTTAGCTCATCATGATAAGCAATATGTGTAATTTTCTTTATATCCTTTTGTGCGGTAATATCTACACGAATGGCTATGTACTGGTATGGCTTATCGTTTTCATCAAGGAAAGGAATTATCGTCGTTTTTACCCAGTAAAGGCTTCCATCTTTCGCACGATTACAAATCTCACCATTCCACATTTCCCCTTTACCAATTGTTTTCCACATCTCTCTGAAAAATGACTTTTGGTGAAAGCCTGAATTTAATAGTCGATGATCTTGCCCTACTAAATCTTCTCGTTTGTATTTCGAAATTGTACAAAAGTGATCATTCACAAATGTAATTTTCCCTGTGCGGTCTGTAATTGCTACAATAATCGAACTATTTAATGCTGAAAATATATCCTGTAACTCCTTCAGGCTATAGTTAGCCTGACTGAAACTATTAGGCGCGATATTCATCGGTATCACTCTCCGTTCATTAAAATAAAAAGTGTTTAGTGCTTTAGTTTTACCAATTTGTAGGCAAAAAGCACCGTAATAAATACCCACTTTTATGTAACTTCATTATAGTCTTAGAAATACAGTAAATTCAACCCAAATATATAGTTGGATTTATTCAATTTGTCCTCTAAATCGCAAAACAAAACAGATTGTGCAAAATAATATTTGACTCAATCTGTTTTGTTACAGTAAAAAAAATCAAAGTGTTTTGATAAGATTATTAACTTTTATATCATAAAGAATTGGCAGTGAGTCACTATTATCAAAACTCAGGTTTGTGAAATCTGTATCATTCCATGAAATTTTCATAGCTGCAACCTGTTTTAGATAGGCATCCCAGTTGTTTAATTTCCATGTATCACGTAGCTCATTACGCATAATTAATCGATTTAATAGTGTTTGTTTATCGACAGTTACCATAACAACCTTAAGATCGGCTAATTCACGAATTTTCATAATATCGGGATTCGTGTGTAGCCAATTTTCATCTTGAATTTCAAGCTCAAATCCGGCGGTTAATACGACATTATTTCCTAGTTCTATATTTTCAAGTGCTAATGCTAAAATTGTTTTGTATTCTAATGGTCTCACTGTACCTAAGTAAAAAACGGATTCTCGGTCGTGTTTATTCTTTGTCGGCGAACATTCTTCAAGATATTGCTCTGTCAGACTAATAGTGGCTGTATCTTTATCAATATATGTATATTTCTTTTCCTGTGAAATTAACTTACCTACTGCACTTTTTCCTACACCAGCTTCACCGATAACGAAAATTATACTTGGTCGTGCCATGCTATAGACCCCCGTTTAGATTTCCCTATTTTTTGTGAATTCCTTACTTATACTACCACATGTTATAGCTAAATGAACTAGATAATGTCAGAAATAATCCATTTTTCATTTGCAAATTACATTCACTTTAGTTCCTTTGATACAAAATGAAAAATGCCCTACTGTCACAGTTGGCAGCAAGGCATTTCACAATCGATTAATACATTTCATATTCATTTTGCCCTCCTAATAATATTGCTTGTTCATTGTATGCATCTAGTTGCTCTTGCGATAAATTCAAAAGATAATAGTTGAAATTAATAGGCTCTAACCCATGCTTTTCACACATTTTGCGGTAAAACTCATAGCCTTCTCGATAATCTGCCATCTTAATAACTTCCCTTCACGCGTAACGCAGCTTCGTTGTAATACTCCAATTGTTCTTGCGATAACTGATTTACGTAATAATAGAAGTTAATTGGCTCCAAATCAAATTGTTCGCATTTCTCTAAATAAAAATCAAAACCATCTCGATAATGTGACATAAGGTTTCCTCGTTTCTTTGTACTATAACAGAATTTAATTTGTATAAATAATATATAACAGAAAAAACCGAAAGTCAATAAATAGTCAGAAATTTCTTACTGGCATATAAATGCCCAGTCCATTAAATTTATAATGGCTGGGCATTTATACAATATTCACATCGGCTTTCGTGATAATCACATCCTTTTATACGATAACAACGATAATGTTAAACGCCTAGTTGCTTTGCTTGCATGTTATATGCTGATAGTTGTTCATGTGATAACTGGATTACATAGTAACGGAATGAAATCGGCTCCATTCCATAACGCTCACACATTTCACAATAAAATTCATAACCATCTCGATACTTTGACATAAAAATTCCTCCTCGGTTTCTTCTGTATTATAACAGTTTTGTTAAGTTCTTTATAATATATAACAGAAGTGTTTGTAAGTCAATTGTTTTGGTTTAATTTTCCGAAAATTAAAAATCCAAAAGAAAAAACGACCGCGAGTCCCCGCAGTCGCCTTATCGCACAATATTAAATGGATTGTTTTCAATTACATGTTGTAGCTCTTCATCCTCGATATGCGTATATATTTGCGTTGTTGCAACGCTTGAATGGCCTAAAATATGCTGCAAGCTACGTATATCTGCCCCTGCCTTGTACATCATCGTTGCAGATGTATGACGAAGCTTGTGTGGTGTTAAGTGATCCTTTTGTAAACCAGATTGATTGTTAATTTGCTTTACAATTTTTGCGACGGTTTGACGCGTTAAACGAGTTCCTTTTTGAGAAACGAATAATGGTTCTTCACCAGCCCCTTTAAACGCATGCTTCCCGCTGTGTTCATAGTCGGATAGCGCTTTTACACAGCTATCATTTAAATACACTGTACGCTCTTTATTCCCTTTCCCGACAACTGTTAAATAGCGTCCCTGGATAGATGACTTATTTAGATTACACAGCTCGGTTACACGGATACCAAGATTTAAAAAGAACATCATCATGCAGTAATTACGTGGAGATGCAGTATTTGGCCGGATTCCTTCGATAAACTGTGTCGCTTCCTCTAAATTCATGTAAATCGGCTTCTTACGTCCGATTTTAGGTGTTTCAAGCTCATCGGCTGGATTTTCTTCAATCAGTCGACGTTTGCCTTTTATGTATTTAAAAAACGATTTTAACGTTGCGACTTTACGTGCTCTTGCTGATGCAGAATTATTGCGCTGCACCTCGCAATACTCCATAAACAAATACAAATCTTCTAATGTAATTTCACGAATTTCTTCTATATTAATAGTAGAAATATCAATTTCCGGAATGCGCTCTAATTCTATATCATTTTGCAGTGCCAAGTGAAAGCGGAAAAATAACGTTAAATCATATTCATATTCTTTTCTCGTACGATGGGACTTCCCTTTAATCGTCGTTAAGTACACAAGAAAATCTTTCATAATTTTCGGGAGTTGTGTCTTTTGCAAAAAAATCACCTCTATATGCTCTATTTTACCACGAAAAAACGTTCCCAAATATAAATTTGGGAACTTTATTGCAAAAAAATGCCCTTTTTCACATAACAGAACAAATGTTCTTATGTGATTCGAAAGAAAAAAAGACTATTTTCTCTACTCTCAGAAAATAGTCTTTCATGTTGTTTTACCATAAGAAATAATATATTGCGCCTAATACATAGATCCCCTTCACTATGTGGAAAAGAATTGCTAAACGCTTTACATCGCTTATATTTGATTTGGTAACAATATATATAGCCCGGAATGAAAATACAACACCAGAAACAAGCATTAAATATTTTATGATATCATGCAGAACAGAATCTTTTGCTACAAAAGAGGTAATAACAGTTATAAACATCGTAATCGTAAAGATGCAAATGATTCCTAAATTTGTTCTCGTTTTAACGTTTTGAACCTCCAAAGTTCCCATCTCCCCCGAATAAGACATCGGACATATAAAATGTATTGAATATTCAGAAAAACGATCGCATTAAAATAAATAAAACATTGCTATAATATGAATTTGTATTTTTAGGAATATTTCTCATCATTGATGAATATTTAAATCTATTAACACTAAATTTTAAGTAATTTGCTCTTTGCTGTGAAACGATTCGAAAATCGATCGCGTGGATAACTATACACCTCGAATCGTCTCACAGCACGCATGGTATTATATGGATTTTGTGTATCTTTTGAAGAAATGTAAAATTTATCATTAGTTTATTTGTAGATTTCCCAATTGATAGATAATATTTTTCCCGGCTGTTAAATACTTCATTTTCAAAGGATAATTGGCCAATACCCTTATTTTGTAATTAGGAATCTTCACATTCTTATAATTAGAAAAATTTGTAATAACTCTTGGGAGCCAGATGTTGTAACATACTAAATTTGATAGTCAACAAGAATTACATTTAAACAGAGTAGCTTTCCTTCTTTATAAAGTGCCATCATAATTCAGTTCTTTTCCTGCCAACTAGATATATCTTCACTTTTTAATATATGCAATATCTCTCATCCGTTAAACCAAATTTTAATAGTTTGTCCAGCACATATGCTTGCAATAAATTAATGATCGTTGTTTCGTTAGCTCTTATCTTGTTTTGTTGTTTTGGTGTAACACTATTTGTATTTCTTAAATTGGAGGCGATTTACATGATTAACTTATACGAGTCTGGTTTGTTTTTTGATGAAATGTTAGATGGTCATCAACCGAAACCACATTATCAATCTTTCTATCGTAAATTAAGTGGGTTTTCAAAGGAACAGCTAGAAGAAAAACATCAGCAAGCACAGTCAAGCTTCCTGAGGCAAGGTATTACGTTTACGGTTTATGGAGCACAAGGTGGTACCGAACGCGCAATGCCATTTGATTTTGTCCCTATTATTATTCCACATGAACAGTGGAAAATGATTGAAGCGGGTATGAAACAGCGTGTTGAGGCTTTGAATCGATTTTTACAGGATGTATATCATGAACAATTGATTATACAAGATGGTGTTATTCCAAGATTACTCGTTGAAAGCAATCCATACTACTATAAGGAAATGCTTGGTGTACAAGTACCCATTAATAATCATATCTTTTTAGCAGGCATTGATCTAATACGTGATGAAAATGGTGTATATCGTGTACTTGAAGATAATCTACGTAACCCCTCTGGTATGTCATATGTATTTCAAAATCGCCATGTAATGAAGGAAGTGTATCCAGAATTCTTCTCAAGACATACGATACATTCATTGGAAAAACAGATGGTGAATATGCAAAAAGCGTTACTTGCCCACCGTCCTCAGAATTTAGAGGAACATTCCGAACCCAAAGCTGTTTTATTAACGGCTGGTATGTACAATTCAGCTTATTATGATCATGTTTTCTTAGCGCAGCAACTGAATATTCAGTTGGTAGAAGGAAGAGATTTAGTAGTACAAGATAACAAAGTGTATATGAAAACGATTTACGGATTAGAACGCGTTGATACCATCTATCGTCGGATTGATGATGATTTCTTGGATCCAACAGTATTCCGTGAAGATTCATTACTAGGCGTCGCAAACATTATTGATGCCTATAAGGCAGGAAATGTAGCAATACTCAATGCAATTGGTAACGGAGTAGCCGATGATAAAGCTATGTATACGTACGTACCAGATATGATTCGTTACTATTTAAACGAAGAGCCAATTTTAGAAAACGTCACGACGTTTCATTTAAGTGATGATAAACAGTTAGCGTGGGTGCTTGATCATTTACAGGAGCTAGTTATCAAGAATGTAGGTGCTTCAGGTGGCTATGATATGCTAATTGGTCCGCATGCTAATGAAGAAGAAATTGCTAAATTCCGCGAGAAAATAATACAAAATCCACATCAATATATTGCACAGCCAACAATTCAATTGTCACGTGCTCCTGCTTACCAGGATGGACGATTCTACCCTTGTCATATAGACCTTCGTGTATACGTTATGAAGGGAGATGACACATACGTTTTACCAGGTGGCTTATCACGTGTTGCTTTAAAAGAAGGATCTCTAGTCGTCAATTCTTCACAAGGTGGAGGCGCAAAAGATACATGGATATTAAAGGAGGAATTGCAGCATGCTGAGCAGAGTAGCGGATGCACTGTATTGGATGGCACGGTATAGTGAACGAACAGAAAACAATGCACATATATTACAAGTACAGCTTTTAAATATGCTAGAGCAATCTGGCAAGGAAAATGAGTATATCGATCATTGGGAATCGATTTTAGATATTTGTGCTTCGAAGGAAGAATATGCGTCATATAACGGAAAAATACGGGTGAGTTTACTTATTGATTACTTATTGTTTTCTGAAACTAATAGTAATGCATTGCTTACAACTTTATTTGCCGTTCGTGAAAACGCCCGTATTTCAAGAGACAGTATCCCTATTGAGCTATGGGAGCTGCAAAATGCCTTCTATTTATATTTACAACAAGAAATTATCGCCAGAGAAAAGCCGTTTCCACTAATTTCACTCAATTACTTTTTGCAAAATGTACGGAAGACTTCAATGACCGTTACAGGGTTAATTGAGGGCTCGATGGACCGTGATTTACCTTTTTATTTAATCCAAGTTGGGAAATGGCTAGAACGCGCGGAAAAAACGATTCGAATGGCACTTATCACGCTTGAGCATCAGCAACAATTAGATGTTTCTTTACAGGAAGCGGACGGTGCATTTTTACTCGATTTATCGAGAGCAACAGAATCATACTTCCGTAAACAGCGAGAAACAAATCTAACTTCTGTTATTCAATATTTGTTGCATGATGAACATTTCCCTCGTTCGGTAGCATTTTGCTTAAAAAAAATTGAGGAGGCATTAATGAATATCGAAAAAGACCATTTATCCGTACGCTTTCTAGAACTAAACAATCAGTTAAAATCTTTATTAATTTCTATCATAAAATTGGATTTATTGACGATTACTATAGAGGAAGCTATTTTTTTAATGGAGGAAAGATTGTACCAATGCACGGATTTTAGTCTGGCATTTGCGACAATTTATCATTTATATGAACCTATCGAACAGCCTTGAAAGGAAGAATGCACAAGTCCCTTTCAAAGCGCTAGTCAATAGCCGGAAGGAAGCGGACACGATGAAGTTTGAGATACAACATTCGAATATTTTTCAGTATGAATCAGAAGTTGACCAAAGTTTAAATACTATTCGCTTAAAGCCTCGTGGTGATGAGCGTCAACGGTTGCTATCTTATCGTATTGCGATTTCGCCCACTTCACTTACTCGTGAGCATTTAGACATTTGGGGTAATACAGTTGGAACTTTCTACATCCCAGAGCAACACCAGGAGCTTGAAATTCAATCGACATCTATCGTTAGTATACAAAGGGCGCCATTCATTCATCGCATCCATTATTCGCCTGAAATGCAAACTATTTTCCATTCGCAATTGTTTTATGAGCACTATTTACCGTATATAAAGAAAACAAGTTTTACGTATATGACAGATCACCAGCTAGATGAGGTCTATCATGCGATTGGCCATGCGGAAAATCCAGTCCTTTTTTCGCTCAATTTAATGCAGTATTTATATTCAACTTTTGAGTATGATCCAGGTGCAACGGACATAACGACGACAGCAAGCCAGGCTTTCGCATTGAAACGTGGCGTCTGCCAGGATTTTTCACATGTTATGCTTGCTGTATTACGAGCTAAAGGCATCCCTGCTCGTTATGTAAGTGGCTATTTATATGTTGATGAAAACTCAGCATTGATTGGCGATATTGCAACACATGCTTGGGTAGAAGTGATGATCCCTGGTATCGGTTGGGTTGGCTTAGATCCAACGAATAATGTTGAAGTGTTAGAAAATCACATTATCCTATGCATTGGGCGCGATTACGCTGACGTAAGTCCCGTAGAGGGCGTCTATACAGGTGGTAAGCATGATCTAACAGTTAAAGTAAGTGTCAAAGCTTTGAATTATCTTTAAAAAAAGTGCAGGTGTTGGCGAAATGAAGCCATACCTGCACTTTTTTAATCAAACCGATCACCTCTCTCGGTAAGTACCCATTTACGTACATAACCCATTTGCTGCAAGGTGTTTTCGATTGAATTCTCGTTTTGTAATGCTTTTTGCATGACCGTGTAACGTATATCCGTCGCACGAACTGCCACTCCAATATCCTTAGAAATCGTTTGGAAAATACGTTCAATAGTCTTCGTCGTGATTGGTTTCATTTGACTTGCCTCGCTCACCCAGATCCACTCCCCTATTGGTTCTTGATGTATTACCTCCGTTGCTTCCTTATAATAATGCAACATTTCCAATAAAATAGTCGATATTTTCAACGCACGGCGACCATTATGATTGGAGAGATAAATATGGCTCTCCTGTTCTTTAATATCCGACCATTTCATGTGAACAAGCTCAGAGGGTTTACATCCAGTTTCCAATAGCATCTGTACGATACAGCCGTTACGTCTTGCAAGCCATGCATGTTCATTCGTTTTTGCATATTGAAAATATGTTGGCCACACAGCCGAAATTTTGACTAATTGCTCTTTTGTCAGGACTTTTAAAGACTCTTTCCCTCTTTTTTTAGGTTGCAAAATCACCTCATAATCAAACCGTTCCAACCACTCTCGTAAGAAAACGAAGTCCACAAAACTTCGAAGTGTAGCAATTTTATGATTATATGTATTTACATTTGCGTACGTCCCTTGCAAATATTTATTATAGGTAAATAACAATTCCTTAAATTGATCGTCTAACTGGTAGATGTTTCTCTCGCTAGCAAAAACCAAAAACTGTTGACCGACTAAATTGTATTGTTTTTTAGTAGCCGCACTTTTTTTCAAAGAAGTTAGCAACAACAAATAACTATCCCAAGCATTCTGTAGCGTTACCATTATGAATCCTCCTTGTTTACCGAGCGTGATATATTTTCATTTTATAATAGTTTTGATGCGTATGGAGTAAATATTTTTTTAATAAGTTTATTGTCGGATAATCTGTTATTTATTTACATCAACCGCTTCTAGCATCAAAAATGCCCTTTTTAAGTACAAAGAACAAATGTTCTGTATGTAGTTTCTCATACATTTTCCTTTATTACAATAGTATTTTACAGAGTAACTGTACTAATACAATTTCTTAAAACAACCATTTTTCTGTATACCAAGCCCAATTTACTTGAAGATTCGTATAATTTAGTGTTTATTTACGTTTGTGTTATATAATATAACTATCATTTTAATGTGGGAGGCATTTCAAATATGCAAGTAAGAACGACGAGACTTGAAGCAGAAGATGCAAAGATTATTTATCAAGAAACAGCAGGGCTAGCGATTATTACAATTCACCGTCCACAGGCAAAAAACGCTTTAACAGCGAATATGTGGGATCAATTAGCAAAAATAGCGCTGCAAGTCTTAGATAATCCGAAAAACAAAGTGCTAATTTTACGAGGTTCAGGAGAAAACTTTACAGCAGGATCAGACATTAAAGAGTTTAACTCGATTTCATTGGAAAAAGCTGAAGAAGCCTTTGTACATATGGAAAAAACGATTTCGACAATAGAACGCCTACCTATTCCTACAATTGGCGTCATTAATGGACCTGCGATGGGCGCTGGCTTAGAACTTGCGTTAGCTTGTGATATCCGTATAGGCTCTGAAAAAGCAAAATTAGGTATTCCAGTTGGTAAATTAGGCATTACGTTAAACAATAAATTTGCTCAGCGTTTAGTACAGCTTGTTGGCCCTTCTACAACAAAGGATTTAGTGTTTACTGGTCGTATGTTTAAAGCTGAAGAAGCTTTTAAATTAGGTATGTTAAATTATCTAGTCGCTGAAAAAGACTTAAATAAATACATGATTCGTATGGGCAAGCTTGTAGCTGGTATGTCTCCGGACTCTCTACTCGCAGTAAAACAATCTGTTCAAGAATGTGTAGATAGCGTGCCAAAGCTGTGGGAAGGCTCTTCACCATTTGTTGGTAGCGATTTTACAGAGGGTTGCCGTGCCTTCGTTGAAAAGCGCCAACCTACATTTACGCGTAAACCACAATAAAAAAACATGTACTCTCTTCGTTTCTTAGCGAATTGAGTACATGTTTTTTCTATTTTCGTTTCTTTGCAACTGCTTTTATGGAAATATTAATCGAATCTAACTCAAAACCAAAATGTAGATAAAACGATTGTTGTACCGCTTCTTGCATGCTTCTAATTTTATCTAGTAGTAGAAAATCTATAGGCGCTATTAGCTGCACGGTAATATTTGTCTGTACATGTTCCTCCATTAAAAACTGAACATGCTCTACCTTATTGACGATGGCATCTTGCGCACAGCAAAACGTAATTAGCTGTACATACACTTGTTTTTCAATATCAATATATTCTTGCTGAAAATCTGGTCTTACAATGGTTGTTTCCCCAATTTTCTCGCGTTTTGGTGAAAAGATTTCTTTCCCTCGTTGAACAAGTCGTTTAAAAAAGTTTTGCTCCACTTGTCGATATGGTACTGGCATGACATGCTTCCCTTGCGTCCCTCGTACAAATCGTGCCTTTTGAATTTCTTTCTGTGTCCGTATATCCTCTACATAGTAAAAAGTATCAATGGGTCCGAGGTCTAAACGCTGGGCAATCTTTTTAGTCATTTTATCTGACGTACCGATTAGTAAAATGGATTGGACCTTATATGTATCAAGTGCCTTTTTGACATCCTCACAATGTTTATCTTCTGAAAAAATAGCACGACGTACAGCCGTAATCGTGTTTTTCTCAAACTTTGCTGAAATACCAGCGACCTTTACGCCATTTACAATCAATAAACCATCGTCAATAATGGCTTCTAGCCCTACCTTATGTGCAAACATCAATGCACTCGTACTCTTCCCTGTACCACTTGGACCACTTAATGAACAAACCTTCATATACCCCTTCTCCCTTCTAATAGGTTTATGATAGCAGAATTTCTAGCGATTTTTACGATAATAAAAGAGTTTCGTCATTTTTTAGTATTTCATTTTATTCAAAAATTGCCCGTGCCTCTATGCACACACCTTCTCTATAATATAAATATATTATTTTTTCAGTATAACTTACCCTTTTTTCGCTTTAGTGTGATAAAATGTTTACTACGATTCTGTTATGTATTTATAAGGAGTGTACTATTTTGAATATCGTACCATCGAAAAAAATGTCTTTATTTGCACCAGCAATTTTTGGTGATTTAAAAAATTATGCGAAACAACAACAAGAAAAAGGCATGTCTATGATTGATTTAAGCTTAGGCAGCCCTGACCTTCCACCTCATGACAAAATTCGCGAGCATTTATCTCATAGAGCAAGTCTTGCTGAATCATATGGTTATACATTAACGGGCACACAACGTTTTTATGAAGCCGTTAGCCGCTACTATAAACGCCGAAGTAATGTCGATTTAGAACCCGCTTCTGAAATTATCCAAACAATGGGCTCACAAGAAGGCTTAGTACATTTACCAATGGCTTTTTGTGACCCAGGAGATATCGTCCTTTCGACAAACCCAGCATACGTTGCCTATGATGCTGGTATCCATCTAGCTGGTGCAACGCCTTACTATATGCCGCAAACAGCTGATAATAACTACTTACCAGATTTAGATGCTGTCCCAGAGGAGATTGCACATAAAGCAAAGCTACTGATTTTAAACTTACCTGGGAATCCAGTACCTGCGATGCCTTCATTAGACTATTTTGCAAAAGTAATCGACTTTGCGAAAAAATACAATGTAATCGTACTACATGATGCGGCATACTCAGAGTTTTACTTTACAGGTGATGGTCCAATTAGCTTCTTAGCCACTCCAGGTGCAAAAGAAGTCGGTATGGAGATTAACTCACTATCAAAAAGCTTTAGCTTAGCTGGCACACGAATCGCCTATATTGCCGGAAATGCTGAAATGATTGCTATTTTGAAGCAATTAAAATCAAATCTAGATTTCGGGATATTTGAACCGATTCAAGACGCAGCTGTCATGGCTTTAGATAACGCTGAAGAAATTACAGCAAGCTTACGTACAACATTCTCTGAGCGCCATAAAACCCTTATGAGCGGCTTAAGTAATATTGGATGGGAAGTAGCTCCATCTGATGGTGGAATGTTTGTATGGGCAAAATATCCGTATGATATGGACTGCACAGATTTTGCTTTTAAACTGATTGAACAAGTCGGTATCGTAACTGTTCCGGGAACGGCTTTTGGCACAGCAGGACAAGGCTACCTTCGATTAGCACTTGTACAACCTAAAGAAGCGTTACAAGAGGCTGTAGATCGCTTAAAAAACATTTCTCTCTAATATAAATATATATAAAGAAAACAGCTACCGCACGAAGCAGTAGCTGTTTTCTTTATATATCGTATTTTTGTACCTGCTCGTCCTCGTAGCGGTTATAACGCTGTTTAAAGAGCTTAAATAGATGTGTAACAAGAACTTTCAAAATTGCATAGCCTGGTATCCCTAGAATTACACCCGGTACACCAAATAGTGAACCCGAAGTTAAAAGTACAAAGATAATTGAAATCGGGTGAATGCTGAGTGATTTCCCCATAATTTGTGGAGAAATAAATTTCCCTTCAATAAGTTGCACAACAGTCCAGACAATCGCTAGTTTGACCAACATAAACGGCGATGTTACGAGTGCAATAACGGCAGCTGGTGTAATCGCAATTACCGGTCCTAAGTACGGTACTACGCTTGTAATCATCGCAAGAAAACCTAACAATAACGCATATTCCATACCAATAATTAAGAAACCAATTGTCACCATTGCACCAATACACATTGACACTAGAATTTGTCCTTGAATATATGAACTAATTTGTTTATCCATATCGTGCATTACTTCATGTAAGCCCCCACGCATACGTGGTGGACAAATCTTCAATACAAACTTCGGTAATTTTTCGCCATCTTTTAATAAATAGAATAAAATAAATGGCACAGTAACAAGTGATAACACAATACCTGTTAACGTTGAAACAAGGCCCGTAATGCCCGTAGCAACACCTTGGGCTAAACTCGCCACTGTATCCCTCACCGTGTCCACCATATCTTCGGTGAAATCTGTGACTACTTTATTGTAATCGAAGTCATATTTATCTAGATACTCCGTGATACGAGAACTATTAATAAAGTCGACCGTATTCTGTGATAATGCCTTAAAATAAACAGGGAATTCTTGTACTAAGTTCGTAAATTGATCCCGTAAAAATGGATAAACGAGTAACACTAATAATGTCACTAATCCAATAACGCCTATAAACAATATGAGAATGCCCCAAATTCTCGGGATTCGCCAGTTTTCAAATGCACCTAATATCGGACGTAGTAAGTAATACGCTATTACCGCCAGCACCCCTGGTAAAATCACAACCTCAAATAATACTTGAAGCGGGGTGAATATGAAGGACACCTTATCATACATGTAAATAACACATGCAAGTAATACTAAAACAATAAGTGTAAATAATAAATTTTTCCCGCCTAGAAAACGGATAAATTTAGTTGAGAAAAGTTTCGTCTCTTCTCTCGGTCTTTTTTCTTGCTCCATACTCTCACCCCAATACAATTGCTCGTAACAATACTACCTTTATATTACAGGATAATCATGCCTTTTGCGAAGCATCACTCTAAAGAAATACCTAAAAATTCACGTAAGAAGTCTTTGTTCATCTCTTTGTCAATAACTATAGATGAACCTGCATGGCTAAAGTTCTTGAAAGAATAGCTACCCTCTATTGGCACAGTCGCTTTCTCAATCGTTACTTTACCTTTCGACAACATCTTTAACACTTGCAGCATTTCGCCAGCAGATGAATAATCGGTCGTTACATAGCCTTGTGCAGCGCCGACAAACTTCGGTAAGTTAAGTATATTTCGCGGTGCTAATATTTCATCCTTTAACGCTTCAATTACTTTTTGCTGACGGGCTACTCGTCCGAAGTCACCTTCTGCATCTTGACGGAAACGCGCATAGCCAAGCAATTCCTGGCCGTTTAAATTATGCACACCTTGAGTCAAGGTCACGCCAATTTTCTCAGACATATCTTTCTCTACCTCAATTTCGACACCATTCGGCGCTAAAATATCAACGAGGGACTCAAAGTTTTTAAAGTCAATTAGTGCGTAATGATGAATTGGTAATCCGAACATATTAGTTAACGTATCCTTAAGTAATTGAACGCCACCTAAATAGTAAGCAGTATTTAGTTTATATGATTGGTAGCCTGGAATATCTGCATAAATATCACGCATAAATGATACAAGCTTTATATCATTCGTATCCTTATTCCAGGAAAGAAGCATCATCGTATCCGTTCGAGATTTATCTTCACCTCTTGTATCAATACCAAGTAATAAGTAGTTTTCAATATTGCCTACAACTTTATCACCGGTGAAGTCCTCTTGCGCTACTTTCGTGCCACTAGCAAGCTCTAAACCGCTTCGATACTGCATGACCGAATATACAGCCACCATGATGACACATAGTAGTAAAAATGTGAACAACGCTCGTCCTTTTCGAAATCGTCTTTTTCTTGGACCTTGTGAACGTTGTGAACGTCGAGTATATTCTTGCTGTTCCATAACTTTAACTCCTCTATATTTTTTATAGTTATATAACGATTGATAGCAAGTTAAGTTTCATTATTCTTAACAAAGTTAGACTTTTGACATTCTACTTCAACGTAATTATATATCTATCCGTTATTCTACACCTAAATTACTTAAATAGAGAAAATAATGATATAATTTTTTTCACGATAGAGAGGATGGTAGTTATGATTGAAAAAGCTGCATTTGCAGGTGGATGTTTTTGGTGTATGGTGAAGCCATTTGTTGAATGGGACGGAATACATAAGGTGACATCTGGCTATATGGGCGGACATGTAATAAACCCTACATATGAAGATGTAAAACAAGGTACTTCTGGACATTTAGAAGTTGTCGAAATTGAATTTGATTCTACAATTTTTAGTTATGAAAAATTAATTGATATTTACTGGATGCAAATAGATCCAACAGACGTGTTTGGACAGTTTCATGACCGCGGTGCTTCTTATACAACTGCAATTTTCACATACAATGAAGAGCAAAAACGTTTGGCAGAGGCATCGAAAGACAAACTTGCGACAAGCGGTCGTTTCGATAAGCCTATTGTAACCATAATTCGCGATGCTCAAAACTTTTACCCTGCAGAAAATTATCATCAAGACTACTATAAAAAAGAGTCAGAAGCTTATCAAGAAGATCGCGCCAAATCTGGTCGAGATGAATTCATAGTTAAGCACTGGAAAAAGTAGCATAAGAAAAAACCTTCGTAAAATGTAAGGCTAATTTTACGAAGGTTTGATTTTTATTGAATTAACTATTATTCAATTGACTATTGTAAACAATTTTACAATCATTTATTCCGAAAAAGCATGCATGGCATCAAAGAAACGTTTGCCGTACTTCTCGAATTTCACTTCCCCAATACCACTTACAAAACGCATACCCTCAAGCTCAGCTGGTTTTTTATCACATAATTCGCGTAATGTCTTATCCGAGAAAATAACAAATGGAGGCACTTTTTCTTCATCGGCAATTTCTTTACGTAGTTGTCTTAAATGCTCAAACAGTGGATCATTTTCTGCAAGTTTCCGCACAGTAACTGCTTGCTTACGCATTACTGACTGTTTGCCCATCAGCACTGCTTTCCCTTGCTCTGACACATAAATAGTTGGGAACGTACCATGTTTAACAGCTAGTAAGCCCTCAGCAATTAAAAATTCGATAAAATTCGATACATCCTTCACTGATTGGCCCTTCAGAATGCCGTATGTCGATAACCTTGTAAAGCCAAAATCGAGCACCTTTTGATTTTTCGAGCCGACTAACACCTGTGCAATCATCGTTTTACCGAATTTTTGACCCATACGAACGACGCACGCTAATACCTTTTGGGTATCAGTCGTTACATCCTTCACTTCACGACCATCATTACAATTACTACAACGACCACATGGCTCACCCGGAACTTCACCAAAATACGTTAAAATAGCATTTTGTAGACATCCTTCAGTATGGCAGTAATCAGTCATCGTTTGTAACTTCGCTAACTCTTGTGAAATCCGTGTTTCATCCTGTGTTTGCTCGATTAAAAATCGTTGTGTCTGCACATCTCCAGATGCATACAGCAATAGACAAGCACTTGGTAAGCCATCTCGACCAGCACGCCCCGCTTCCTGATAATAGCTCTCCATGTTACGCGGCATTTGATAATGAATAATAAAACGCACGTTGCTGGCATCAATACCCATTCCAAACGCATTTGTAGCAACCATAATACGTGCTTCGTTCTTTAAAAAGCGGTCTTGCTCAGACATTCGTAATTCCTCTGGTAACCCAGCATGATATTTAGCTACAGATACCCCAAAACGAGACAAGAGCTCATAAAGCCCGTCCACCGCTTTTCGAGTCGCTGCGTAAATAATCCCGACCTCATTTTTATTTTTTTCTACATAGTTTTTAATAAAACGCTCTTTATTTTCACCAATCAATACTGAAAAAGCTAAATTTTCACGTGCAAAGCCAGTTATAACTGCCGAATCTTCGTCAATACTTAGCAACTGGCGAATGTCATCACAGACAGCCGGCGTTGCTGTAGCTGTCAGGGCAAGGACAGTTGGCTTTTGTGGCCATAGCGTAAAAAGCTTTTGAATCGAACGATAGCTAGGTCGAAAATCATGACCCCACTGTGAAATACAATGTGCCTCGTCTACAGCTATAAGTGGTACATGTAAGTAAGAGAGTGCCTGTAAGAATTGTGTACTCTCTAATCTCTCTGGCGCAATATATAAAAGCTTAAGATAACCAGCACTCGCTAATTGCATCGTTTCGTTCACTTCTTGTACCGACAAAGTACTATTAATGTAAGCTGCTGGTATATTAGCCGCACGTAAAGACTCGACCTGATCCTGCATGAGTGAAATTAGCGGTGATATGACAATTGTTAAGCCATCTAGCATAAGTGCAGGAATTTGATAGCAAATAGATTTCCCTCCACCAGTTGGCATTACACAAAGGCTTGACTCACCGTTTAGCGTTTGCTCAATAATTTGCGCTTGTCCTGTACGAAAAGCATCATAACCGAAATGATGCTGTAACATTTGTCTTGCTTGTTCCATCATTTCTCTCACTCCTCAGCCATTAAACGAATCATTTTGTATTCGCCATCAGCATTTTTGAAGATTTCATAAACAATTGTTGTATTCGCTAGCGCTTCTTGACCAGCAGCATTTGTTAAAACATACTCGGTTTTTGCTCGCGCTACTATATTTTGACCCTTCATATCAATACTTTTCACCTTGGTGTTCGAAAAATGTATTTTTGCATTTTTCGATTTATAATAAGCCACCATACTATCAAGTGTGCCTTGTAAATCTTCTGCCCCTGTAATACTCTCCATAACGGAAGCATCATTTTCAATTACTGCAGCTTTTAAATGCTCTTGAAATAGGTCAATGAATATTTTCACTTCATCTGCATTATATGCAAATATATCTTTTCCGAATTTTTCTACCGACTGTTTAACTGCTTCCTTGTCTCCTTCTTCAATATATGGATACAAGTTTTTCGATTGTGCTAGACGATTTGTTGGACTCATCCCCTCAGCAATCCATTCATCAAGTGATGTCACAATATCCTGAAGTGGCAATATGTATGGTTCCGCTACACCTTGCTGTTTACGATTGAAATAAATTCCGACAACTTCTCCATTTGCTTCATTCATTACTGGACTACCAAGAGGTAACTCTTCCTCCGCCTCAACATAATATGCGGCTACTTTATCTTCATATTTTTCAATTGTATACGGTTGTCCATCCACATAAACCCCTAAATTGTGCAGCTCACCATTATATACATTTGGTACTTTGACTTCCGTTTTGTATTTCACCTGCAAAATCGCAATATTATGAGCTGTAGACATATAATGTACATCTGCTTGTACAAATTTATCATTACTTAATTGAACAAGAGCTGTCGGTTTTGATGCGACGAGCGCACCATTTGTCACAATATAAAGTGTTGAATCTTCTTTTTTTACAATAATCCCTGCACCTACACCGTTTTCTCCAATAATTTTTACTTCAGGTACAATTTTTTCTTCTTGTTTAGCTACCTGCTCTGTTGTTACGTCCTTTTTTTGATTCTTTAGCATTTCAGCAACTGTTTGATCGCCACAACCCGCTAAAATAATCGCTGTTGCACCAAGCACTAAAAATTTCTTTCGCATTCGTTCACCAAAACTTTCTTATAAACTTCTTTTCTTACTCTCTATAATATACAAGGAGTTCAACCGTTTCAAGTTTACATAATATTATTATATTGATACTAGAAATTACTTTTCTTTTCTTACGAATCTTTCCACCCATATTTTCGTTCTAATCTTGCTTTTTCACAGTACAAATTGCTCAAAAAGATGACTTGGAGCATAATTTTCCGTTTAAAAAAGACATGCTACTATTTTGTAGCATGTCTCTTACTTTTCTTTAGAACTAAGACTGAACCAATGACACCTAGCATTAAGATGATATAAATGGCATAAGTGATATTGTGACTTGCTGTTTTATCATAAAAATAGCCAACCACCAGTGGGAGCAATGCGCTCATCATAAAGCCACCTGACAATACCATCGAAGACCAACTATTCGCCTCCTCTGTATTTGTCGCTTCATCAAGTGGTAGTAATAAAGCAATCGGAAACAACCCACTTAGTACAACACCAATAATAAAAACAGCAATCCATAACATGAATCCTGTACCTACCCATAATAATGCAAAACCTATTACACCAAGTATACCTAAGCCGAGTGCCCATGCAATACGATTTGGCCATTTCTCCATCAGCAATGTGATACTAATATTACCTGCCATTTGCACAAGCGCCATGAATGTTAGAACCGAGCTTGCCAACATAAGTGAAAATCCTTTGTCTTGTAACATTGCTGGTAGCCATGACATCATGGCAAAAAACAAAGATGTTTGTAATCCTAAGAATAGTAGAATTATCCATGCACGACCGTTTTTCCATGGATTTCGAACCGTTCCATGCACCGTAGCTGATGCATTTGGCATCTCAACCTGTTCTTTAGGTATTGCCAATTGCCAAATAACTACCGCAGCAATTGCGAGCACTGTCCAACTACCAATTGCGATCGTCAAACTTTTATCAAAAGCATTATAAATGGGAACCGTCAACCCAGCACTTAGCATTGCTCCAGTACCAATCCCAAATGAATACACACCCACAACTGTCGTAAATCGACTTGGAAACTTTTCTTTAATATAAGCATTTATTATTGGACCAATTACCCCTATCGCAAAACCAGCTGCAAAACTTGTCACAACAAGTAATAAATAGCTTTCTGTTATAAAACGTAATCCATTTGCTATTACGATAATGATAAGAAGCAAAAGAATTGACGACTTTGGACTTAGCCTTTTTTGTAAAGGCACAGCTAACGGAGCAAATAACCCCATACAAAATACTGGAATGGATGTGAGTAGGCTCATTTGTGTATTGGACACTTGGAGTGCATCCATTAATACATTAAAAAGCGGCCCAATTGCTGTCACAGCCGGTCGTGTATTTAGAGCAACGAAGAATATACTCACCGCAACGAATATCGTCGACGCTGTCCATGGTTTATTATTCATAATATCTAAAACCTTTCCTTGTCTTAATTTCTTCTTAGTAAATAACATTTTAGATATGAAAACTATCGTTAGTCATTAAATTCTTTTAATTAGCTTCCACATTATTGTCTGCTCAAGCCTTAATTCCTATGCACCTCGAACAAAACTCCTGCTTAATTGTATTTCAAAGCTATTTCAAGTTTTCACGTCATATTTTCCAAGTTTACATTTAAGTAGTTGGCAGTTACAACTATTAAAATAATTATATCTGCGTGGTTGTACTAAACTTACTAACTAATTCTAAAAAAGGACTCACCTTTTTTGGCGATCATTAAAATATCATATATGTTATCGATTTTCAACACACATATTTTAGTAAAAAAATAATTAAGAAGCAGATTTTTACACTTTCTATAAATGGTTAATTTTCCCGAAACTATTTAAGCGTTCATCCGTATATAAGACAACCTGAAGAACAGAAAGGAGATGCAAAATGAATCAGCAAGAAATTTTGACGATTACAAATTTGACGAAGAGCTATGGTAGCAAGGAAATATTGAGAGGAATCGACTTGCACGTCTCAAGAGGAGAAATTATTGGCTATATTGGTCCGAACGGAGCAGGTAAAAGTACAACTGTTAAAATCATCTTGGGGATTGAAGGCGAATATGGTGGAGAAATTAAGCTTTTCGGTGAGAATATCGAACAAGATCGAATTGAATATAAACGAAGAATTGGCTATGTCCCAGAAATAGCTGATGTTTATGATAATTTAACTGGTTATGAGTATTTGACCTTCATCGGTCAGCTTTATGGTCTAGAATTAGAAATTGCTGCTGAAAAATCAAAATCCTTAATGGAATTGTTTGGCGTCGGAGAAGCCTATCATGCAAGAATTTCTTCCTATTCAAAAGGAATGCGACAAAAGTTATTAATAATCGCTAGCCTTTTACATAATCCAGATATATTGTTCTTGGATGAACCCATTAATGGATTGGATGCGAACAGTGTAATGATTTTCAAAGAGATTTTGATTCAATTGGCTGCCCAAGGTAAAACAATATTCTATTCCTCTCACATCATGGATGTTGTCGAAAAAATAAGTAGTCGAATCATCCTTCTCAACGATGGGAAAATCGCCGCTGACGGAACATTTGCCCAGCTGCAAGCAGATAATACTGAAGGGACTCTGGAAAAGATTTTCAACCAATTAACAGGCTTTCATAATCATAAGGAAATTGGTGAACAATTCGTTTCTATTGTACATGAGGTAATGTAATGAAAGATTTCATAACATTACAATTACTCGATAAAGTTAAGTTTATCTTTGTGAAAATGGGCATCAATTATGAGCTCATGAGAAAAATCCTCCATATAAAACTAACAATGGATGAACGTAGAGTTCCAACTTTCTTTAACCAGGCAACAAATAAAAAAAAGGAAGAACAAAAATACGGTTACATTAAGTCTTTGTGGATTTATGTTTTAATAGGTCTTGTGCTTATTCCATTAATCGGATTCGGTGATAACTTCCTTTTCCAGATGAGTATTACCTATGCGATTATTATCTTTATGGTTATGACATCGATGATTTCTGATTTTTCTTCAGTGCTATTGGATGTACGTGACAGAAGCATACTCTCAACTAAGCCGATTACTGCTAAAACGGTTAATGCAGCTAAAGTAATGCATATATTCATCTATTTGACGTATTTATCCATTGCAGTGACGATGATTCCGCTTTTGTTCGGCTTGTTTAAACAAGGTATTTTATTCTTTATTTTAACTGTGTTCGAGTTAGTTTTAATAAATATTTTTATCGTCGTACTTACCGCAATTTTATATATGTTTATATTGAGATTTTTTGATGGAGAAAAGCTGAAGGATATCATCAATTATGTACAAATCGGATTGTCATTGGTGCTGATGATTGGCTATCAAGTCCTTATTAGATCCTTTGAATTTGTTAATCTGGATATCGTCGTAGAGTTCCATTGGTGGAGCATTTTTCTAATTCCAATGTGGTTTGCCGCTCCTTATGAGCTACTGCTTAATGGTGACACCTCATTATTCACAGTTGTATGCAGTATTTTCTCTATCGTCATACCAATCATATCGTTATATCTTTATGTAAAGCTGATTCCGACCTTTGAAAGAAATCTGCAAAAACTATTAAACACCAGCAAATCAAAAAAGGAAAAGAAAAACCGTCTAAAAGAGTTTTTCTTAAAACTCATCTGTCGAACAAATGAAGAAAGAGCTTTCTACCGTTTTGCCTCCCTTATGATGAAACAAGAGCGAGAGTTTAAGTTGAAAGTATACCCCTCTTTAGGCTTTTCTTTTGTCATTCCATTTATTTTTATGTTTAATGTGATAAGAACAGATAATGTGGATTATTCCGTCAGCATGAGCTATTTAAATATTTATTTCAGCATGCTGATTATTCCGACTGCTGTGATCATGCTTGGACATTCAGGAAAGTATAAAGCAGCTTGGATTTATAAAATTTTCCCACTTAGAGACTATAAGTACTTGAAAAAAGGTAGCTTAAAAGCTTTTTTGATTAAGCTGTATATTCCTCTATATCTTATCCTAAGCGTGGTCTTCTGCTACATTTATGGTACGAGAATTATCCTGGATTTGTTGACGGTTTTAGTAGCAAGTTGTTTGTACACTGTGATTTGTTACATTGGTTCTGGAAGCAAGATTCCTTTCGCAAAACCTTTTGATGAAGTCGGCAATGCACAGGGCTGGCAATCTTTAATATTATTCATTCCATTAGGCATATTGGCGGGACTGCACTATTTCATGGCAACCCGTATTTCTAATGGTACAATAATTTACTTGGTTGTGATTGTAATCATTAATCTTGCTCTATGGAAACTCGTGTTTAAACGTGTAAAGTAATAATAATGCGGTTTTCGAACGGCTTGAGCCTTGTATCCTAATGGGCTTAAGCCGTTTAAATTTTTTGAGGGAATCACACCTGATAAAGTTGAAAAGCTCCATATCAGAAGTATATTTGACTATAAACGTTGGTTTAATAATGTTTATAGACTATACATCATAGTTCGTGCTATACTAGAAGCATTGTGAAAAAAAGGAGGAACTTACATGATCCAAGTAAGTAATGTAGGTCTTCGCTATGGCGACCGTAAATTATTTGATGACGTAAATATTAAATTCACACCAGGGAACTGTTACGGCCTTATCGGGGCAAACGGTGCTGGTAAATCAACATTTTTAAAAATTTTAGCTGGTGATATCGAGGCACAAGAAGGCCACGTATCAATGGGCAAAGACGAGCGCCTTTCTGTATTAAGACAAAATCACTTCGAATACGATGAATTCAACGTATTAGATACAGTAGTTATGGGTAACAAACGTCTTTGGGAAGTAAAAGCAGAAAAAGACGCTATCTACGCTAAAGAAGAATTTTCTGACGAAGACGGCATGCGTGCTGCTGAATTAGAAGGTGAATTCGCTGACCTAAATGGTTGGGAAGCTGAATCTGAAGCGGCAACATTATTAAACGGTTTAGGAATTGGCGACGAGCTTCACTACATGCTAATGGCTGACTTAGAAGGTTCTGACAAAGTCAAAGTCTTATTAGCACAAGCTCTATTTGGTAAGCCAGATGTTCTATTACTGGATGAGCCTACCAACCACCTTGACTTAAAAGCAATTCAATGGTTAGAAGAGTTCTTAATTAACTTTGAAAATACAGTCATCGTTGTATCGCATGACCGTCACTTCTTAAACAAAGTATGTACACATATCGCTGACCTTGATTTCGGTAAAATTCAACTATACGTTGGTAACTATGATTTCTGGTATGAGTCTAGCCAATTAGCACAAAAAATGATGGCAGACCAAAACAAGAAGAAAGAAGAGAAAATTAAAGAGCTACAAGCATTCGTTGCTCGTTTCTCTGCGAACGCTTCTAAATCAAGCCAAGCTACTTCTCGTAAAAAAATGCTGGATAAAATCGAACTTGATGACATTAAACCATCTAGCCGTAAATATCCATTCATCAACTTCCAAACAGGCCGTGAAATCGGTAATGACGTGTTAACGGTTGAAGGCCTTACAGCAAGTAACGAAGGCGAAACATTATTTAAAGATATTCGCTTCTCAATGAACAAAGAAGACAAAATCATTTTACTTGGTAGCCCACTAGCAAAAACTGCCCTTCTAGATATCCTTATGGAAAAAAGAACAGCAGATGCTGGTACATTCAAATGGGGTGTAACAACGTCTCAAAGCTACTTCGAGAATGATCATGATAAATACTTCGAAGGTTCAGAAAAATCATTAGTAGAATGGTTACGCCAATACTCACCTGATGATGAAACTGAAAGCTTCTTACGTGGTTTCTTAGGTCGTATGTTATTCTCTGGTGAAGAAGTGAAAAAATCTCCTTCTGTGTTATCAGGGGGCGAAAAAGTTCGTTGTATGCTTTCAAAAATGATGCTTGCAACTGCAAACGTTATTTTACTAGATGAGCCTACTAACCACCTTGACCTTGAGTCAATCCAAGCACTAAACGAAGGCTTAATCCGCTTCAAAGGTGCAATGATCTTTACATCTCATGACCACCAGTTCATCCAAACAATTGCAAACCGTGTCATCGAAATCCGTGAAGACGGTTCAATTTTAGATAAGCAATTAACTTACGATGAGTTCCTTGAGTGGAAAGATAAACAAGGTTTAAAATAAGTCGTTCTTTCAATGAAACGAAATGTAAACATTGATAAATCAACATTTAAAGAAGCTACTCATCTCGAGTAGCTTCTTATTTTAGTTTATTAAATTCTCGACTACTGAAATTTTTCGTTTTCCTAAACCTCACAATTATATACAGCCCTCCACTGAAGTAATCGATACATATAATGCCTTTCATCATTGAGTAACTTTTTGAAATTGTAAAGGCTGTTTTCTAAAAGTTTATATAGATATCTCGCAATTCGAATATATAACAAAAGCTATCCATTAGTTGAATAGAATCATACATTCTCATATAGAAAAAATTATTCTTTTGTAAAAAATTTCGGATCTATTTGATCAATAACTGAAGTAGCAGTAAAAAAGGATCCCATTTTTATTTTGTCTTCATATGTTAGTCCCGTTTGACTATTTTTAATAAAAACTACCCAATCATTTTCTATCTCACTAATATTTCCCCCGTATATTTCCTCAATTTTTTTTGCCAAGTCATCTTCGTTGTAAATCTGTTCAAACATTTCTAATCCATAAGTGTCTATTAAATAAGTAATTAAAGAAGCTGAATGAATATAGCTCATCCATTGAAGGGTGTACTCTTCTTGGTTTGTAAGGGCTGGGCGAAAATAGGCATCGTCTTGATTCAAATCAATCAACTTGCTAATTGGTATTAATTTGTTTGAATCGATAAAATACTTCATAAGCTTATGGGCATTTGATTTTGATTTTCCATACTTATCTTCCATATAAGTAGCAAAACCCTCTTGCGTTAAATAGCCCCTGCTTGAATCAAAATTGTTGCCATAACCAAGTAAAGAATGTGTCAGTTCATGAACAAGTGGATATTGATTTTCCTTAATGCCATATAGAATGATTTTTGATTTCAATCCCCATGATACTTGATTTCCCTCATTGAGAAATACATCTATTGTCTCAGATGGAACATATGCAGTATGAATTGAATTTTGAATTTCATCATAGGCATTTAGAAGTTCGTCTTTTATTGATTCTACTTTTTCTTGTGGAACCTTTATTGTATTAATAATCTTAAAGGCTATTTTCCCATCCGCTGTAACAACAATATTTTCATCAATTTTTTCTTTTTGTATTTTTTCTTTAGGAACAACTGTATCCGGAGTACAAGCTGATAATAAGAATATAAATATCAGGAAGAAGCCTCTAAACTTAAACATATTACCTCCTGAAAAATAAGTATGTTCCAATCAATACGAACTTTAAATGCAAAAGTTTCATTATTTATGTCTTTAAAGAAATAGAACTTAAATGAACTCCTGATAATTAGGAGTTCATTTATTTATTAGTGATACACCCATTATCTTTTAACATAACTTATTAAAAAGGATACTGTTTGTAGTTGAATTATCTTTATTCGATAATCAACATATCATTTTCATCAAAGTTCCAGTCCTCTGAGTATGCGACTTCCCAATAGTAGCCATCTGGATCCGAAAAATACCCACTGTACCCTCCCCAGAAAACTTTTTGAGGTGCTTTAACAATTGTGCCTCCAGCTTTTTCAGCCTTCTCCATGATTTCATCTACTTCTTCCGCGGACTTAGCATTGTACGCTATAGTAATACCTGAAAATCCTTGTTTGCTTGGTGATTCTTTTTCATTAATATCTTTTGTTAACGCCTCTAAAGGATACAAGGAGAGTTTTGTACCTGCATTATTAAAGAAAACAATTCCTGGACTTTCCTCAGTCATTGATGTTTGAAACCCTAAGCCATCTCTATAAAAAGTTAAAGATAAGCTAATATCCCTTACACCTAGCGTAATTAGATTTATTCTATTCAATTTTATACCACCTTTTCATTATTATTGCTGAAATTCTATATTTATTATATTATCAAAATCCTCTATTTTGTATATGTTTCGTCATTTAATTTCCAACTATTAACTGATACCATTTGAATATATGAGATAATAATTTATGAAATGCTGGTTGGGATATATCAGGAGGGTTAGGATGACCATAAAGCAAGTAAATCATTTGGTTTTGACTGTTAAAAATATTGATCAAACCTGTAAATTTTTCAAGGACGTATTAGGAATGGATCTCATTACGTTAGGAGAAGGTAGAAAAGCTTTAGGTTTTGGGCAACAAAAAATAAATTTATATGAGGTAGGAAAAGAGTTCGAACCGAATGCTGCAAATGTAACGTCAGGAAGTGCTGATTTGTGATTGAAAACAGAGGACTTATTATTAGATGTAGTAGAGCATTTTAATCAATTGGATGTTTCGATTGAAGAAAGTCCGATTCAAAGAACAGGGGCAATGGAGCCAATTATGTCGGTTTTCATTCGAGACCCCGATGGAAATTTTGATTGAGATTTCGAATTATTAATGTACTTTAATTTTAATATTACATGAAATCTCTTTCTTTGCTGATGATTGGAGATATGGCTAGAACATTATCGATAATAAAAGTACGTTTGGCACGCCTTGTAAAGCAGTACGCTTGAAATGAATCACTGCCAATCTTGATAATTTTCACACGCCTTTTTGATATTGCTCCCTGCTTAGACACATAAATCATGTTTATTGGCTGATTACGTTGTATTGCTTTTATTAACTGTTCTTTCAGCAACGATCCCCCTTTTTGTACAATTATAGAACAAACGTTCTCGTCCGAGCAATTGAAAAGTTTTACGAGGAAAACTCACGAACATTTCAGTGGAGCGGAAGGCGGGTACTCCAGCGGGATAAGCAAGTGAACCGAGACCCTGGACTGAGCGTAGCGAGGGTAGCGGCTCGGTGCTTGCCCGCGGAAAGCGTCCGCCTGTAGCGTAACGATGCGAACGATCGTATTTATTGATGAAAAGATGAATTATGAAATTGATTCATTTACTAAAGAATAAATATTCGTGTCATATGGTACACCATCTTGATACATAAATTTTTTTAAAACGCCCTCTTTTTCAAAGTCCAATTTTGTTAACAATTTAATAGATGATTCATTTTCAGTAAAAACCATTGCACCAATACGAGTTAAGTTAAGCTCTTGAAAACCATATGAGATCACTTTTTTGACCGCTTCAATTGCATATCCCTTCCCCCACTTTTCAGGGATAAGTGCATAGCTAATGTCAACCCTTTTATGCTCTTGAGACCACTCTTGAAAACCAATTGTTCCAATAATACCCGCTTCTCCTTTTACTGCAATTCCCCATTTAATGCCTCGCTTATCTTCATAGTTCATAGAAAAGTTTCTTATAACTTGTTTCACTTGATTTTGATTAGACAATGGACTTTGCCCGTAAAATCGCAGAACATCAGGATTAGAAAAACAAATTAAAATATCTAAAGCATCATCTTCAGTAAGTTCTCTTAACATCAAACGATCTGTATTTAAAGTTGGAAACATACTGCCTACACCCCTGTCTAAAAGTAATATTCACTTTCAAAATGTACGTTTAAATCTTTGGAGATGATGACTATTTATGGAACTTAGTAAAATACCGCACCTCTCCGGGCACTAAAATTTATTCATCCAAAATAGTTTTTAATGACATCTGCAGCAGTAGCAAAGACGATATTTGATTTATTTTCATATACAACATTAAGCGTTGAGTAACTATACAAAAGCCCTTTATAATTCTCAATTTCTTTTTCAAATTCATCTGGATTAATAGATACTTTCGGTCATTGACATCTTTCAGGGATAACCGTAGTATCAATTCGGTCAATTTTTTGAGAGTTTACGCTAATTTTTAATGAAAGCAATATTCCTATTAGACTAACTCTAATTGTTCCTTTTTTATAACTTGCGACAAAACTATTTCCGTTATCTAGTACTTCTAAACCGTTAGTTTCCAAATACTTCATCATTTCTTTGTGTAATAATTTTATAGCATATTCCATTGCTGGATGTACTTCTTCTTCTACGATAAGATTTGTCTGCATTATTAAAGACTCTTATCATTCTTTCGAGTCAGCTAACTGTATAAAACTCTGAATGCTATACATAATCTACACTCCTAGCATAATCATATGACAATAAGGTAGTGATATGTAACAAAAATCTGATACAAGAAGAATTTATTTACCTTGGACTGTTTTGTTACGATAAGACTTCACTCAGACATTCCTTCTATATACTTCAATTTCTTAATTAGCCCCTTCATTCTTACTCTTACCAACAATTTTAAAAGTCCTTGAAGTGCATGCTGTTTGTTTTCATCATATGTAGTAAAGGCTTTCACTCACTCTGGGCAATTATAGTAAAACAAGGTCAATTAAAAGGCAAAAGTCTACCATTTCACTTTTTTAAAATCCCCATCCGCCTAGCATATATTTCTTCATGGGTATAGATACAAGGTCAGTTTTTTTAAATAAAAATAGATTTTTAATCTTTTTGACGGACAAATTACCAAGCAGCTTTCTTTTTTCAAACATAGATTATTAGTGTAAGGCGCGCATTACATTACTAATTACGAAAGGGGGTCTAGAAGATGAATGATAAAAGATATGTGAAGCATATGAATTGGGATAATAAATGTTGCCAACATACAGACAAATACGAGAAAAAAGATGACAAAGTTTGCAAAATGGTTGAAGTATGTTGGGAAAAAGAAGACAAAGGATGTAATAAAGAGGAAAAATGTCACTGTAGAAAAGAAAACAAATGTGAGAAAAAACACAATAACGACTGTGATGGTTGCATTTGTAATCAATTAAGAAAATTAGAAGCTGGAACTTTAGTTGATATCTTCTTATCAAGCGGTGTTAGTTTCATTGGTTTAGTATTTATTAGCCTAGATGAATGCAATTGCTGTGCTCACTTCCTTGAAGTTGATGCAGCAGGTAATGTACCTCTTGTTGTAGATTGTAGAAAGATTGACGCAATCCGTAGAAGTGTTAGCTAACTAATTAAGAGCCTCGTTCCATATGAAAGAGACCTTTACATTTCTAATACTTTAAATTGACCTCTCTTAAAATTAGAAATGTCACAAAACCACAACCCAAATTAAAGCGGCAGATACGTTATGTATCCGCCGCTTTTTCATGATTATTGCATTTCTTTTGTAGGACCCATAATACCTGGTACTGTTAAGCCTGCCTGACGTAGTAATACAGTCATTTGACCACGGTGATGTGTCTGATGATCAATAAGTGTACGTAATAGTTCACCTCTGGCAATTGGTCCAGTAAAGCCTTTTACTTCTACTACAAGATCTTCATCTGAAAGCTTAGCCGCTTCCTCTTTCACACTTTTAACTACTTTCTCATATGCAGCAACAATTTCAGCAACATTTGAAGGGATTGGTGCATCCTGACTAATCATTGGTACTTGTAGGCCCGCTAAATAACTAAAATAGCCAGTAGACCCTACTAAATGCCAGCTTAACCAACCTAGTGAACTATGTCCCTCCACAATACTTTGGTCTAGCTTATCATCTGTCATTGCTTGCATTACTTGAGCTGTGCCCATTGCAGCCGCAGACCAATCTTTTAGAAAATCATTTACTTGACGATACATTAAATTGCCTCCTTGTTTGCTACTTCGTTTCTATCATATAAAATCCCAGTATATCAATCAAGTTATTAGCCTTAGTTTACATAATATAATTATTTAAAAACACCATCTTCTACTATAGTTCCGAGTTTCAGTCAATTTCTGCACCTCTTCGATGAACTCTGTATGTGGGCACATATCGCTACTTAATCATGTATAATGGCATAAGCTTACACAATTAGAAAGAAGGATTCTATGTTACCCCCATTAAAACAAGGCGATACAATCGGTATTTATTCACCGTCTAAACCCGCTTCCGTCACCGCTAGAGTACGTTATGAAAGAGGAAAAGCCCGCCTTCAAGCACTCGGCTTTATCATAAAAGAAGGTATTTTAACTGGAAAGGCCGATTTTTATCGTTCAGGGACGCCAAAAGAACGTGCTAAAGAGTTGAACTTACTACTGCGTGATCCGAAAGTAAAAATGATACTGCCTTCAATGGGCGGTACAAATGCCAACAGTATGTTACCCTATCTGGATTATGATGCATTAAAAGAAAATCCTAAAATACTCATGGGTCTATCCGATGTTACAGCCATTTTACTGGCTATGTATGCCAAAACGGGTATACCGGTCTTTTACGGTGCATCGGTAGCCTCGACATTTGGTGAATTCCCTCCGTTTGTTGATTTTACAGAGCAGTATTTCAAGCAACTTTTCATGCAACAGCTTGAAATCCCATATTACATGCCCATTCCTCCTATTTGGACAGATGACCGTATAAATTGGCTCGAAAAAACTACTGAAAAAACACAACACAAGAATGAATGGATTACAGCCCAAGAAGGCGTAGCTGAAGGTCGATTAGTCGGAGGAAATATCAATACTATGTACGGTTTTATCGGCACACCTTATTTTCCAACCATTAAAAAAGGTGATATTTTACTTTTAGAAGACACATCGAAAACAATTGATGTTGTTGAAAAAAATTTTGCTATGCTAAAGCTTCACGGTTTCTTTGATATTACTTCAGGTATTATTTTAGGCAAGCATGAGCAATACGACGATTTAGGGACAGGTCGCAAACCCTATGATGTTTTAATCGAGCAATTAGAAGGCCGTCAAATCCCTATATTGGCTGATGTAGATTGCAGCCATACACATCCATTACACGCAATGCCACTTGGCTTACGCGTAAAGATTGATGCCACGCTAAAACAAATACACTTTACTGAAACCTGGCTATCTTAATATTCGTGTAACCTGGAAAATTTCCGTATAATAAAACTACTATTACATTTAGATGTCGAACCACCATATTACATATGCGCCCATCAGCAATTTATCTTTGGGCGCCTTTACTAAGTTATAGTAAGGAGGCCATGATGACTGAAATACATAAGCCGTCAAACGAAGATGAGTTAACTGAAGAAGAGTTTATAGAACTTGTCCTTGCTGAGCAGCAAAAGGCATTGGCAGAAGATCGCGAACAGCGACTACAAGGCAAAAAGCCGAAGAAGCAAAAACCTATTGTAAAATGGATTGTTTGGAGTATGGCTCTCGTCTTGTTTTTCAACACTTTTGCCCTACTGTTCCAAATCTACTCGATTCCAGCGATTGAATTTTTAAAAGTATCTACTAGACTATCTGCACAAGAAGATATTCAGCTATATAAACAAGCAGTAGTTGAAGTGTCTACTGGCTCTAGTAAAGGGACAGGTTTTACGATTTCTGAAGATGGACTTGTTGTGACAAATGAACATGTCGTAGATAATGCACAAACTTTGTCCGTTGTGTTCCCTGATGATGGTATTTATGAAGCAGAGCTAATAGAAAGCTACCCCGATGTAGATTTAGCCATTCTTCAAGTACAAGGTGAAGACTTCCCAGCGCTTGAACTGGCTCAAAATCCTATCTTTACAAAGGATGAGGAAGTGAATTTTATTGGGAACCCACTTGCTTTTACTGGCATTGCGAATGAAGGAACGATACTTGAACCTATACTACTAGATGATTGGACAGAACCAGTGATAATGATACAAGCACCCGTTTATAAAGGAAACAGTGGTAGCCCTGTCCTTAATAAGGACGGACAAGTAATTGGTGTAATATTTGCCACAATGAAGCAAGAGCCATATGGTCGTGTTGGTTTAATTGTTCCAATACAAGTTCTTCATAGTTTACGCCAATAATGTTGTATTTGAGTACGAAACATAAAAACAAACGTGCTTAAGCCTAGTTGAAAACCATTCCCCTTTTATTCACAAAAACTATTATTTCCTTAACGAAAAAAGACGCCAACTTCAAATTGAATTGGCGTTCATCTCAACGGGTTTACATAATATGATTATTTAGTTTTACTTTCTCGCACCATTACATTTGCAATAGCTGATTTAATTGGAATTTTACTGATAACTTGGTCACTCGTTTCCGAAACTTTTTGTAGTACATTCAGAAGCTGGTCATCACCAGACCAATGCTTTTCGATTACTTCTGGTCCTAATTTATTAATAAGCGTGTTAATGATAATTGTAGCAATCACAATATCATCCATAAAGCCACCAAATCCAATTAATCCTTCTGGTAAAAAGTCCACTGGCAACATGAAATAGGCAATACCCCCTCCTATTAATGCTTTACTTTTTGTATCTACATTAGAATCCATCATCGTTTTAACCATCAAATGAAAAAGATCTGGCGCAAACAATAAATATTTTGTAAATTTATTGTTCTTCCCCTTTTTTGAGTCAAGAAATTGTACTAATTTTGCTCGTAGCTTGTCATAAAAATCGAGTTGCTCTTGTTCACTCGGTATTTCTTGGTATTCACTCATTGTACATTTCCTCCTTTAATATTTCTTCTCTATACCTATTATCATCATCGACAATCATTAATCCTCTTATTCATTCAGGTCGTTCATGATGATAAAGTATATACTGGAAACGATAATCTGTATTAGTCTAATCTGAAGTGATACCAAACTTTGAACATAGTAAAATGAACCATCATTATGCCTTAATACCCTTTTTAAATAGGTAGTGTGAATTCATAGTTCGAAAATGTATCTTTATATATAAAAAAGACATCCTATAAATAGGATGTCTTAAGTTAACGAATTTAATTTTAATTGCTTAGAATTAAAGTTTAGTTACGTTAGCAGCTTGTGGTCCACGGTTGCCATCAACAACGTCGAATTCCACTTTTTGACCTTCGTCAAGTGTTTTGAAACCTTCGCCTTGGATTGCAGAGAAGTGTACGAATACATCGTTTTCGCCTTCAACTTCGATAAATCCAAAACCTTTTTCTGAGTTAAACCATTTTACTGTACCTTGTTTCATTTAAGAAAACCTCCAAAAAAATAAAAGTGAACAATATGTAATTTCTTCAACGAATGAAAAATTCACATATTACAAAGAGTACCGAACGAACGCGATCACTTTTTGTAATATGTGAATCCATGTTGTTTCCGGTGAAGCAATTTAATTGTTAAGCTTAGTATAATCATTATCCATATAAATGTCAAATGATGAATACGATTTTTTAGTGATTTTGGAGAAAAATTTCTTATTTGGCTGCCTAGTTTTAAGGTCCTATACCTACAAAATTGCAAAAAAGTATCAAAAAATCCATAATTATCAATCGTTTTTATGAAAGATTATATAAGAACATTTTGTTATTTTTTACAAATTTCCATTTCCTTCGTTTCAATCGCAATAATTCCATGATATAGCTGAGCATCATCATCGCAAGCTTCACAGTAAAAGCTCTCTTCATCTGACCAAAAAGCCCAATACTTCCCTTCTTTACTTTCCTCATGTTCATAAGCATATCGAAATTCATTCAATTTCTTTTGGAGTGCTTGTTCAAATAGAATTTTCGTCTCAAATGACTCTTTTGTAATGATAAAATTTTGCCAGCCATCAAATTTCCACCAAGGTTCATAATCCGCTTTCATGTAAAGTATTGTATACATAATTCGCCACTTTCCTTGTTGTTATAGAGTACTTTCCATTTTAGCAAAGACACGTGAAATGTCTATTAAAACACTTTGTAATATGCTACTATGAAATTAATATGCAATAATTATTTTGGGAGGTTTTTCTATGTTTTCGAGCATTAGACCTAAGGCAGAGCTTGAAGAATTATTAAAGCGCGGAACTGATTTAGGTGCAACAGGTCGTTTCAAAAAAACACTAGCTTTTAATAATTTTAATGCAAAAGATGAACAAAATTTAAAAAAACTTTTTTATAAATTACAAGATACTACTCCTTCCATGGCTGGTATTTTTAAAAACTACTTGAGTGAAATCTCACCCTCCTCTCAACAAATAATCAGTGATGAAAATATAAATCGATACTTGTCTCAGTTTTTCCTTGCCACACGAGATGACAATTATGTCGATGAAACGGTGAAATTTTTCAACCTATTTAGAAAAAATCAATATGAACCAGGGAAACTAATTGTCGTATTCAATCAATTCGCCTTTTACATTACGACATATATTTTACATAACTTTGGGCTTAAGCCCTATAAAGCTTTTGAATACATGAAATCCTTCCAATCGGCTGTCAATGTTGACCAAGAAATGTTAGTAGAAGTACTAACAGAGCGAATTATTGAAAATGTGGTGTCTGAAGTTTCTTCGCTAATGGACGTCAATGCAAAAATTATGTATATGAAGGATTTAGTATTTAGCTTAGATCAGCAGAGTGAGGAAATTCAATCCTCTACAGCAGCAACTGAACAAATTGCAGCATCTATTAACGATGTGGCACGTATGTCTTCTCAAATCTCTGAAAAAACGACTGAATCTGTCGACCATGCTATAAACGGAAAAAATGCGATTGAACATGCATTAGCCGAAATCTTTAAAACTGAGGAGACATTTACGACAATTGTTCACTCATTTGCAGAATTACAAAAACGCGTTAATGATATCGAAAACGTAGTTACTCTTATTAACCAAATCGCCGATCAAACAAACTTACTTGCGTTAAATGCTTCCATTGAGGCTGCTCGTGCTGGTGAGCATGGTAAAGGCTTTGCAGTTGTAGCGCAAGAAGTACGGAAACTTGCTGAGGGAACAGTTTCAGCGTTAAGTGAAGTTTCTTCGAATGTCCATCATTTAAAAAGCTATTCAAACGATGTATCAAAATCAATAACAGAAACAACAGCTATTATCAAAGAAGCTACGATTGAAGCAAAGGATTCTTTACCATTACTAAATGCAATTGTAAGTGCTATTGAAGGCATTAACCTGGATGTAACAAATACTGCGGCAATTTCACAGGAACAAGCAGCTGCAATCGATGAAGTATCTGCTCGTATGATTCAAATTTCAAACCTACAAGATGATATTCGTGAATATAGCCATAATACATCTAGTGATATTCATTTGCTTGGGCAAGAAATCAATCGATTCCGAAATGATATCATTTCGAATAATAACGTACAGCTTTCTTCTATCGCTTTATTACAACTATCAAAGGCCGACCATATTTTATGGAAATGGCGCGTCTACAATATGTTCTTAGGACTGGAAAATGTTAAATCAAGTGATGTTTCATCTCATAAAGATTGTCGACTTGGGAAATGGTATACAAATAGTAGAACAATTGAACGTTTCGGACATTTACAAGATTACCGCGATTTAGATCAGTACCATGCTCGTGTTCATGAATCGGCTAAGTTGGCTGCTGAAGCTCATGCTGTTGGTGATATTCAACAAGCAGAAATTCACTTAAAAGAAGTCGATCAAGCGTCTGAGCGTGTACTTTACTTCATAAATAACTTAATTGGTTTGTTAGAAAAAGAACGTGTGATGGAGTAAATAAAGAGGGTAATCCCCTCTTCTTATAGTAGGAGGTTTTAGCGTGAATAAACGTGCATTGATTAGGTTCTTTGGAGATGTATATGGCACTGGCTACCGCTTTTTTATTAAACAGAAAGCGATTGAACTTGGCTTAAAGGGCTACTGTCTTTTAAATGATAAAGATCAAATTGAGGTAGAAGTAGAAGGCTCAAAAAAAGCTCTTGATGAATTTCTTCAATTTGTCCAAAAAGGCGTAAGCCCTCAAGCAGATTCAAATTCTTTCACTTTAGAAGTTTTCGATGATTTAAAAGGTTATGTACGTATGGAGTCGGATATTGTATAATCCGACTTCTTTTTTTATAAAGCGTTGTAATATCAATGTTTACAAGGCACTGGTAACGTTCTTCCCTCCTCTGACTACGGTTTACCTAAAATAACGTCGTCGGGGTAAATTTTTAATTTCAATTTCTCCATAATTATCGCCCTCTATTTATTCAGGAATATTTATATTCTAAACTTTATTAATTATTTCTAAATAACTCTAATTAACCTTTTGAACATTGTAAATACCTTTTTTCTGAAGCTCCTCCGATCTGTTCATCCACAATGAAAAAACACCTGCCGTAGCAAGTGCAATTTATTTCGGTTCATTCCCTTTTAGTATTAAATCTTCTTTACGTTTAGCTCCTACCTTCGCTAGTATTTTAGGTACACTAGTTTGCATAACCAGCTTTCATAGTGCTTAAATTTACTAGTGTTTTTCTTCTCCTGTCAATCATTCTGACTTTATATCGTAATGATGAAAATGATACCGGCTTTAGTAGTTATCATTTCTGTAAGTGGTGTCTCAATACACTTAAATCCTTTCGTACATTTAGCTCATTAAATAAACCATTTCAATTTATAATAAATTTCTTCAAAAGTTGTCGCCAACTCAACCAAAAGATAATTATCAAAACAGCCAATCCTACGGAGTCTGTCATTTTCCATAATATAGTTAAGATAATTAAGATTGCTAGCGGAAGAATCGTCAATTTTAATTCACCTAAATCTTTCATGCCAACACTCTTCTTTCCCAAAGGATATTTTGTTTCCTTAATGAAAATATATGCAAACGAGAAACAATATTCTACAGTTTTCAATAAAAAATTTTCCGTTTATTTATAAGAATTATGGGATATAAATCATTGATGTGTTATATCCATAAAAATACACCACTACCTTTCTAGATTTTTTGTAGCTTGCAGCTATTTATTATTCAGGCAATAATTCGATTGGGTGTGCTTTTTATTACTCTGCTAGTTTCATAAACTTGATAACAACTACCTTAAAGTCTTTAATTGTAGCCTTTAGTGTAGAATGACTCATGTGAATGGTAAGGATAAATATCAGAGTTTTTCTAAATCTGATATTTATCCTTACTTTCTAGTAAATTCCAAATTAATCACTACCAAGCATTAGTAGTGTTTGAGATGAATTTAAAGGAAAACTAATCAATTCTACCTTTATATCGAAAAACATATAATATACAAACTATCCCCTATTTTAATTTGAAATCCTTAACAATATCTGACAAACTAATAATAGTAAGAACTAGAAAGGAAGAATGTTAATGAAAAAATTAGTGAGCATTTTCTTGCTTACAGTATTAGTTGTGGCGGGTAGCCACAAGGTAGAGGCGGCTGGTTTTAAAGACGTGACAAAAGATCACTTTGCCTATGATGCGGTGATGTGGGCGGCAGAATACGAAATAATTGATGGCTATTCAAATGGTACCTTCAAGCCAAATGCAACGATTACTGAGCAACAATTTGCTAAGCTACTTGCCAATTATTATGAACTAGAGGAAACCTATGATGAGCTAAAAAAACAAACACCTGCTGCCAACTGGTCAGATGACTTTTACAATCGCCTCGCTAGCTATGGTGTACCACTTAACGGCTATTTTGATAACAACATTCGCGGAACTGCCGTGAAGCGTGGTGTTGTGGCACAAGCAATTGCACACTTAGCTGAGGGTAAACGCGGGTTGGATGAATCGATCCAGTTTTTACTCGACTACTACATTTCAACAGGTCAAAATCCTAAATACGAAAATCGTGACTTGCAGAAATTTTTCGGTATTTCGAATAATATGACTCGTGCGCAAGTTGTAACATTACTTCATCGAATGGATTCAAGTAATTTTTATGATATATCTGAAGATGCAGATGAGATTTTCCAAAATGCAAGTAATACATCTATAAATACACGTGCAATAAATGCGCAAAATCAGCTTGATAAAAAAATGCAACTAACTACTGTAGGAAAAAGTCCATGGGCTGGTTCGTATAGCTTTTACTATAAATGGGGCAAAGGTTCGACCGATTATAATCGCCGGGATGCCATTATTTCAAATGCTTCAAGCAAAAGTTTTGACATCTCTATGACAACAAATGACGGTCTTGAGTTTGGTAGTGTGGAAGGTACGGCTACGATTACGGCTAGTAAAAAGGCTGTTATGAACAAGTCATCCAACGGCAACCGCTGCGTAATGGAATTCGACCTTCTAAATAATGCACTTAAAGTAACAGAGGTAGATTGTAGTGCAGAGCGTGGTGAGGGCACGAATTTTTCAGGGACATTGAAAAAGCAATGACTATGGCAGATTATACACAAGAGCTCTTTCACATGTAATAGAACAATGATAAAGCCAAGCCTCCAAGTGATTTTGGGGCTTGGCTTTATTATTGAAGTAAAATATTTAGGTTTTAAATAATCCCATCTTGTTTCTTTACCTGTTGCCAATGAAACAAATGCTGTCCTTTAATATTCGATCTTAGCCTATAACTCTATAAAAGTACTTTTTAGATTTCCAGTGTACACCCCTAAGAAAACAGAAAAACCTAGAGAAAATAAAGTAAACGCCAACCCAAACCCATTGTTTTGCAAGCTCGGCACGAACAACTATATTGCAATAAAAATAAGAGCAGTGCGAACCCTAAGGAATTACGAATCGGTGCAATCTCCGTTACCCCTGTATACACACCATTTAAAATCAATCCCAAATGCCCACTAACGGTTAAATGGCAATCTAAATATCGAATTATATTTCTCAGAGCAGCTACCGTTAGAACGTTATCAATATCATGTGTGATTGGTAGAGTGAATGACATTCCTGACATACCGAAAATTCAAAAAAGGCAACCTCATAACAAACTGAGATTGCCTTTTAGGATTTCATTTTTTTAGTGATCTCTAGCTTATTCAGTGAGATTAAATCTCCCAGTAAATTAGCCTTTCAATCCATCAATAAATGCTTCGATTTCTTGCTGTGTTTTACGGTCCTTACTAACAAATCGGCCAACTTCATTCCCTTTATTAAAGGCAATAAAGCTTGGAATACCATATACATCTAATTCAATACATTGATCAATGAATTTATCACGATCAATCTTAACAAAATGATAATCGGCATAATTTTCTTCTATTGTAGGTAATATAGGGTCAATTACACGACAATCTACACACCAATCTGCTGAAAAAACAAATATAGTATGTTCAGCATTTTTTAGTTCTTCAAATTGCTCAATCGATTGTAAATTTTCCATAAAAAAACTCCTTAATAACTGTTATTTATTCTAATAGTACCATATTCAAACAATGTTGTTCTTTAATTCACGCTAGTATTTAATCCCGATACTGAGGAATTGTAATTTAGAATAGCAGATTTGACTCGTTAAATCTGCTAATACGATAGGATTTGTTAAATATTCTTCTATATAATCGATTACCCGTCGAGCTGATAGGTTGGAGATTTTGTATCTGGTAATTTAAAATCTGGGTTCGTATAGCGCATTAAGTATGTCCCTGACACTAGCACGCAAAATGAAACAACAAATAACATACTTGCATAAAAAGCTACATATGGATATAAGTGCCAAACTACCTAACGTAATATTAGGCGAATACAGAATGGCTGTATTCTTACTTAAAATTGATACTTGACCTTATAACTTTTTATAAGTCTCCCGAGCAATCTCAATAAAATCTTCGAGATATGGCTGAATATGCTTATCTTTGTGCCAAGCAATATCAGTAAAAATCGGAGGTAATTGCATGACTGTTGGAATCTCTTTTAAGCGATAGTTTTCCAGTTCCTGCGCCACCACCATTTTCGGTAAAAATGTGATACCTAACCCCGCCATAACACATTGCTTTATAGCTTCGATACTCGCAAATTCGATCATTTGTGTTGGGTAGACACCTTCATGTTGTAACTGAACTTCCAATTGATTGCGGTAAGAACAGCCATTTTCCGTTAACAGTATCGTTTCCTTTTCTAGATGTTGTGCAGATAATGCATTATTTTGCGTAATGACCGCAGATGGCGCACTGATAAATATTAATTGCTCTTGAGTGAGCCGTTCTCGGTGTAACATAGGAGTAACCTTGTGCGTATCAGTAATGAATGCGATATCTAAGCTACCCGTCTGCAATAAATTTCTCGCAATTTCCGTCGTGTGTACGGGCTTAAAAATAATTTTAATTTGTGGATAACGTTGCTGAAATTGTTGTAAAATGCTTGGAAGACGGTAAACACATTGGCTTTCCTGCGCACCAATCGTTAACACCACATGCCCTAGCTCATTTGACAACGTTTGTTTCACTTCTGCATCTAACTCCAGCATTTTTTTGGCGTACTGCTGTAGGTGTTTCCCCTCCTCTGTTAATGTAATTCTTTTACCCAGTCGCTCAAATAACTTTACATCTAACTCTTCCTCTAAAGACTTTATTTGTGCTGTAATACTCGACTGTGCATAGCCTAATAGCTGCGCAGTTTGCGTGAAGCTTAACGTTTCGGCGGCTGTTGAAAACGTTTGTAAATGCTTTGTATCCATAGCTCCCACCCCTAAATCGTTTTTTTCGATACATTCTATCTAATAATTCATCTTTATCGATAATAAAAGGAAGTATACACTATTGATAATGCGAAATATAGAGGAGGATAAATTTGAACATCACAGCTTTTATTGGTAGCTCTAGAGAACACAGCAATAGTGAAATGCTTGCTGACCATGTATTAAATGGCATCCCACATCAAAATTTATTTTTAAAAGATTTAAATATTCAACCGATTCATGATTTACGCCATTCAAAGGAAGGGTTTCAATTCGTCGATGACGATTACGATCAAATAATTCAAGCACTTTTAACAAGTGATATTGTAATTTTCACTACGCCTATATACTGGTACAGTATGTCTAGTATTATGAAAACCATGGTTGATCGTCTGAGTCATGCAATTCGTGATGAACGCTTTCCGCAGCTAAAGGAAAAATTGCAGACAACAGAAGCTATCATACTCGCTGTTGGCGGAGATGAACCAAAAATCAAGGGATTGCCTATGATTCAGCAATTCCAATACATCTTTGACTTTTTAAAAATGCCCTTCCTTTCGTATATTATCGGCGAAGCCAACAAGCCTGGAGAAATTACCAAAGATGAACAGGCATTAACGCAAGCAACATTATTAAATAACCAGCTTAAAGCTCGAATAAATGTTTAATAAAAAACGACCTAAAAGCCGCATAGCTTTTAGGTCGTTTTCATCATCATGCTTCCACCGAAATATGCTGGAATGTTGTCACATCAAATAATCCTGTATCTGTTAGTTTTAAGGCTGGGATCACAGGTAACGCAACGAACGAAAACGTTAGTAATAGATGGAAGTCTAGGTTTGGATTTAGCTGATGCAATGCCTGATGTAGACCTGACAATTGTTCCTTTGCAATATCAGCTGTTGCATCAGTCATTAAGCCACCGATCGTTAACGGCATTTCTGCTATAATTTCACCTTCTGCAACGATGACAAAGCCACCTTGAATTTCTTGAATGCGCTCAAGTGCGAGAATCATATCATCATCATTTGCGCCAACAACTAATGCATTATGTGAATCGTGTGCAACTGTGGTAGCAACAGCACCTTTTTGTAAGCCGAAGCCTTTAACAATGCCAAGACCAGTTGTATGAAGCCCATGGTGTCGCTCAATAACAGCAAGCTTAAGTAAATCCTGTTCCACTGACGGCACAAAGACGCCATCTTTCACGGGTACATCTAACACTAAATGATTCGTAATGAGCTGATTTGGCACTATTTCCATGACATTGGCCTTTGTACCATTTGTAAACGGAATCGCTAACATTTCCTTTGTAATAGTCGGTAAATGTACTGATTCGCGAATGTGCGCAGGTACTACTGTTTTTTCACGAGTTGTTAGTATTTCACCGTTTTCAGCTACCTTGACCCCATTTTTCCAAACTGCTTTAGCACGCATTTCTTTGATATCCTCTACTAATACAAAATCCGCCTTATAGCCAGGTGCTAAAACACCACGGTCATATAATCGATAACATTCTGCTGCATTAATTGTCGCTAATTGTATGGCTTGAAGAGGTTCCATCCCTGCTTCAATTGCCATTGCAATATCAAAGTTAATGCTACCCTCATCTATTAGTTCATCAACGTATTTATCATCCGTGCAAAAGCCGAAGCGGCGTGCATTTGTAGCATTAACAGCTGGTAAAATATCACGCAAATTTTTCGCAGCAGAACCTTCTCGAATTAAAACGTACATCCCTTGCTTTACACGATCTAATGCTTCTACTGCAGTCACACACTCGTGATCTGTGTGAATTCCAGCAACACGATATCCTGTTATTTGGTCACTCGTTAAGCCTGCACAATGTCCATCTACCACCAAGTTTGCCTGTTGTGCTAGTGAGATTTTCTCAAGCATCCCCTTTTCCCCGTTTAACACTGCTGGAAAATCCATGACCTCAGCTAATCCACGTACATCTTCATGTGCAAAAAATGGTGCTAAATCTTGTGAGGCTAGCTTTGCCCCTGCATTTTCAAAACTTGTCCCTGGTACACTCGAAGGCAGCATCACAAAAATATCCAAGTCTGCTTTTTTGGCATCATCGAGCATAAATTGAATACCCTCTGCCCCTGCGACATTGGCAATTTCATGAGGATCTGTAATTACTGTCGTTACGCCATGAGGCACGAGCACGCGACTAAATTCAGCCGGTGTCAGCATCGACGATTCAATATGTATATGCCCATCAATGAGCCCTGGCACAACAAAATGGCCTTTCGCATCTTCTTCTTGCGCTGATTGGAAACGATGTTCTGAATCAAGTGCTACAATTTGTCCATTTTTCACGACAATATCTGCCTGTTTCCACGTCAATGTAATAACATCTGCTACCTGTGCATTACGCAAAATAAAGTCTGCTTCTATCTTTCCTTGAGATGTCAGTATATTTTGTGCAAGTTTTTGTTTTTCTATCATTCTGAGCACTCCCTTTTCCTCTTTATGAATTATCATGCAGGAATTAGGAGGTAGATTCAAGCATTGTGGACGATTCACGCTGTATTTGAATGTTTATCGGAATCGTTTTGTACTTTATCGGACATGTTTTTAAATTTATCGATCACAATCATTTGTATATCGCCCTTCATAAAAAACGACCACATCCCATGGTCGTTTTTACATTTTTATTCCGGTGTAAAAAGTAATTCTTTTGGTGGCTCACCTTTTTTGTTCATCAGGCGCATACGAATCGGCTCAATTTTTAACGTCAACATTTCATCTTTGTTGCCAAAGAAAATACCTGTGAAAAATTCAGCCAATTTGTTTTTTATGCCTTCATCCTCGAACGCTGTCACTTTCCCTTCAATCTCTACATATGCGTCACCAAATCCTTTATTTTCGTAGCCGTATAATATATGGGTATACGGATTTTTCATTAGTTCTTCAACTTTTTCAGCGTGTTTATTTGTGACCGTATATAACACAAAATCTTCATGCTGAAATGTCATGTAGCGGGAATATGGTTTTCCATTCTCAACCGTAGCCATCGTACCTACTTTTTCACGATTTAATACTTCTAATATCTCATCACGTACAGACGTCATTTCAACCCAACCTTTCACAATTATATTGCCCTACCTTCTTTATACTTAACATATTTTTTCGGAAAAATACGAATTAATAGTCTTCACCATTTTTCTTAATATGTTGCTATAATAATTCGTTGGACAACATGAATTTACAGAATGAAGGTATTTAATATGAAACAAGCATTTTTAATGAGATGCCTCTTTTTCTTTAGCGGCATCCTTCTTTTATCCTTTGGGATTACATTAACGATTAAAGGGCAAATGTTTGGCGTTGGCTCTTGGGATGTTTTACATATCGGGCTTGCCAAATCAATTGGTTTAACGATCGGTACTTGGTCAATTCTTATCGGCTTAGCGATTTTAGCATTTGATATGATCTTTACGAAGAAGTTACCGCTTCCTGGGACATTTATTGATATGTTTTTAACCGGAATTTTCATCGATATTTTCAACTACTTGCTCCCAGACATTGAAGGTGTTTGGATGCAGCTAATTGTTTATATTATTGGCTTGATTTTACTTGGCTGGGGTTGCGGTATGTATATGGTTGCCAATTTAGGAATTGGACCACGTGATACTTTAATGCTGTTTTTTGTCCATAAGCTTGGTTGGAGTGTTACCCGCTCTCGTACAACGATGGAAGTAACAGTTGCTATCCTTGGCTTTTTCCTTGGTGGACCAGTTGGTTTGGGCACAGTTCTGATGGCATTCGGACTTGGACCAATCGTTCAATATGCCCTTACTGTCAACGATCGCTTATTTACAAAATGGACTGGCGTGAAAAGCGCTGTCATATAAGAAAAAGACAATGCACTCAGCATTGTCTTTTTTACTTCATAACAACTAGAGTGTCAGACGTTCGTAGAATAATATGCATACCAAAAACGAAAAAAGAGGCACTCATATGGAGTGCCTCTTAAAGTAACTAGACGTGCTAGTACATTAGAAACGATTAAAGTTTGATAATGTTTTTAGCTTGTGGTCCGCGGTTACCGTCTTCAACTTCAAATTCAACTTTTTGACCTTCGTCAAGAGATTTGAAACCTTCGCTTTGGATCGCTGAGAAGTGAGCGAATACGTCTGCTTCACCTTCTACTTCGATAAAACCAAAACCTTTTTCTGCGTTAAACCATTTTACTGTACCTTGTTTCATTTAAGAAAACCTCCAAAAAATCTATTTAATATATAATTTCTTCATAAAAAAAATTCACATATTACAAAAAGTACCGAATAAACACGATTACTCTTTGTAATAGGCGAATTCAATGTTTCCAATGAAGAAACTAACTTATTAACCCTAGTATACATTAACCAAATTCTTTTGTACAGTAAAAATATTCAAACAAATCATTAGAACATCTTTATGTAAAGAGCACTACTGCACAAAGGCTACGTTATAATTGTTCAATTAAAGTGGTAAGATTTTTTGTTAAATAACTAAGATTATCTATATCTCTTTTTGAAAACTGACCATTCACACATTTCAGTTAATTCCGAACAAACCTTGAATACTCACTTAAAAATCTTCCTCAGTTGTCTTTTCACACACTTTACCAATTTCTAAAATCATACCATTAACTTTTGCCTTCTGAAATTTTTTTATGTATTCTTTTTTTCTATCATTGAGTCGTACATTTTCGTGCTTTAAGTACAAATTATCTGGAAAATCAATACAAAAACCTTTCGCCATCAAATCACTCCATAAATCGTTATCTATTAACACTATTATAAACATGTTTATATTATTTGACAATTATGTTTTTAGCTCACAAGAATAAATGTCTTTCGTACTGATGTAAAAGTAGGATATCGATTCGAATTCAAAGTCGATCGTATTTCACCAACCTTATATATTTTTAGGCTACAATCTGTTTATTCATCTAGTTATACGGCTATAAATAAGGAAAAATAGTTTTGTAAATGATGAAAGGTGTGACACTATGAAGGTTTTAATAGTCATTTCTAGCATTGCAGTACCTATTGTTATGTTTTATCTACAGAATCGATGGAAAAAATCCCGAATGATTTTTAATAGTATTGCCGTTATATCAATCATGATTTTTGGCAACATCGCAGCCACTTCAATATACCAAATCATAGTTGATGATGCAGTATTCATGACTACCATTCACGCTGTTTTCCTAAATCCTTTTTTCTTAATAACTGGAGCATATATTGGATTATTTATCATATACAGATTATTAATACTCACAGCTAAAGAAAAACCCCGAAAAACCAATTTTACTTTTTTAGGAAAAAATGAATAAATTTATTTCAATTGCACATCCTACTCTCTAATAAAAGAAATATTAATTTGAGATAGGAAGTGCAAGTATGAGATTACAAAATGAACTTTCACAAAGCGGTGAAGTTTTTACAATATGGAGTCATCTTGCTTCAAATAATGGATTTATAGTAGAGAACCAATCATTTTTCAATCAAACAACAGATAGTGATATGAAAAGAATAATCGTTGACTTTACTCACTGTTTAAAAGAGGAAAATAGACATTTAAAAAGGCAATTAATAAATATAGGCATCAAACCTACTCCCGCACTTACTGCACATTCAAAGGTGAAAATAAAGCCAGTCCGAGCAAAAACACGCTTGAGTAACACGGACATTAGCGCTGCACTTTCGATGAACATCTCTACTAGCTTAATAACAACGAGCACAGCTCTTGGAGAGGCCATTAGCGAAGATAACGTTAAGAGGTACGCCCAGTTCCACATGAAAAAAGCGGTACTTGGGGCTAAGTTGATTGAACTAAGTAATATTAAGAAATGGTTTCCTGCTCCTACTACTCGGTCAATTAAATCTAGATAAATACTCTATTGGCAGATAATCTTTTGAAGATTATCTGTCTTTTTTAATTTTTCTAGTAAAAGCGATACTTCCTTACAATCTGTATTAGATAAAAATCACCAATTAAAGGGCAATTTATAAAGAATAGAGAATTATATAGTAGATATAGAATTCTCTACTCCAACATTGTTAAAGCATGATCCAAATCCTTAAAAAGTCTAACTGAAATGAGGAAAAGTATGCCTAAAATAAAAGTTAACGACATTGAAATGTACTATGAAGAAAGAGGTAAAGGTTATCCAATCATTTTCATTCATGGTAGTGGTGCATCATGGAAGATGTGGAAACCACAAATTGAGCAATTTTCAAAAAAGTACAAGATGATTATGATTGATATGAGGGGTCATGGTGAATCATCAAAACACTTTCCAAATGATGAGTACTCGATGAAAGTAATTTCTCAGGATTTAAAGGCATTTTTAGATGTGATGAATATTGACAAAACGCATATCATTGGCCTTTCGCAAGGTTCTGTGGTCGCTCAACTATTTGCAATCCAGAATAGCAGTTATATTAATAGACTTGTTTTATCCAATGGTTACAGTGAAATTCCTACAAAAGCGTCTAAATGGGTATTAAATATTAGTAATGCAATTTTTAAATTACTACCGTATGACACAATCATCAATTTAATGTTGAAAGTTTATAAAGATGATGAATTGACCAAGAATGTTTTAAGAGATTCATTTTCAATTGATAAAGAAATGTTGCTAAAAATGAAAACCAGTGAATTCCCTACACATACAAATGAACTGCATCATATTACTTGTCCTACTTTAGTTATGTGCGGAGACATGAAGTTAATGGGAGTAGATGAAAAAAAGGCATCACTGGCTATTTATAAACATATTCCTAACTCAACACTTGCTGTATTCGAAAATGCATTTGACCCCTTAAGTACAATGAGATGCGAAATTTTCAATGAGATGATTTTAGACTTTCTAGAAGATAAACCATTAAATGAATATGAGAGTGTTAGCAATCATTAATCTACCTAATTCCTGTAATACATAGCCATCCTTTTTTTGTATCTTCTATTATATTCACTGTCTGGAATCCGATGTTTTCAAATAACTGTTGTATTTCTATTTTGGTTTTATAGGATTTCATATGATAATTGATTTTGTAAATCTCAGAAATAATTATAAATTGTCCGCCTTGTTTTAATACCCGAAATACTTCTTTAACATCAGATGCTAGATTTGGCCAAAAGTAATGTGTTTGGAAAGCAGTTATTTTATCAAAGAACTGATCAGGATAAGGAATGCTTGAAACGCTCGCTTTCCTTACAATTACTTTGCCTTTAGCTACATCTTCTTTATTAGCTTTTATGGAATTTTTCACAGCTTGTTTCGAAAAATCTATCCCATAAATTTTTCCGGCCCTATTGATTTTAGATAAAGACTGTATGGTTTTTCCACCACCACAGCCTATATCCAATACCACGTCTCCATCTTTTATAGCTCCACTTTGGATCACCCATTTAGTCATGCCACTATGTGCTGCATTCATAATACGTAACATGGTAGAACCTACAAAACCTTTTGGATTTTTGGCTTGTTCAATTAACCTTTGTAATAATGACATTTACTTATCCCTCCCCCTTTCCTGAGGTAACTACTTACTACTATTTAACTTGTCGAACTAATCCGTAGCCGCGATAAATTTCTTCCCAATCTAACGGACGTGTCATTAGTCTTTCAACATTTTCTAAAGCCTTAAAGCCAAATTGAGCATACAATGTATGTGCATCTTGTGTCCCTAAGTTAAAGTTTGTTCCCTTTAATTTTGGATCAGCTATAATAACACTCATTAACCACTTGCTAAGACCTCGACCTCGATATTCAGGTAATACAAATACATCCGAAAGCCATGCAAAACGCACAAAATCAGTTATTACTCTAGCAAATCCAATTTGGCGGTAATGATCGCTATTGATGTCCCCAACATAAATTCCGTAGCAAATACTAGAGTTTTCAACTGCCGCTTCCACCAATGCATAGTCAATGTCCTTCGCCCAATAGGATTCTTTACTTAAAAAGTGATGAATCACATCAATTTGCAATAAAGATTTATCTGTACATATTGAAAATCCTTCTGCATTTGTAATACATGTTGTACCTTCTTTCATTCTTATTACCTCTCTCTATTTTTAATTCTGTTAATATACCAAAATACATTTACAACAGTCAAACTTTTCTGATATTTCAGGCGGTTTATGTACATAGGAGAGAAATGATTTTTAATTACTTCAAAATACCTTATCTACATTCTTTCGAATCACTCAATCCCGCTTTTCGAAAGAAATAAAGCTATAATAAGGATACGTTTACAGGAAGCAATTAGTTTCAATAAAAAGATGTAAACAACTTTTGATACGCTCGCATTTGGCATGTCGTGTTATAAAGATATGAAAGAGGTCGTTTTGATGATTAAACAAGCTGTACAAGAAGATACACAAATAGCGGCACAATTAGCACTACTACTTTGGCCAAACCATACACTATCTGAATTTGCTGAGGAAATGGCTGAGTTTATCGCATCGGAAAGTGCAGCTATTTTCCTTGCGTTTCAAGGCACTGAGGCAGTCGGTTTTGCACAATGTCAGCTACGAACAGATTATGTAGAGGGAACAAATTCAAGCCCCGTCGGTTATTTAGAAGGACTTTTTGTCAAAGAAGGTTATCGGCAACACGGCTTTGCCAAACAACTTGTAACAAGTTGCGAACAATGGGCTAAAACAAAGGGCTGCAAGGAGTTTGCTAGCGACTGTGAACTAGATAACACTGAAAGCCTAGCAGTGCATTTAAAACTGGGCTTTTCTGAGGCAAACCGTATTATTTGCTTTACGAAGTCATTGTAATTGCAAATTGGAAAATTAGAAATAGCCTGTTAGCTTGAATCGCTAGCAGGCAACTCTATTATCATAGAAATTGTCTAAAGTAGGCTTGCCCGTGTCTCCATACTACCTGTAACAACAGCTTCGTAAATGACAATGTCGTTTAGTGGGAGCCCATCCTATCCTCCAATTTCCTCATCTAATCGCTTATACTCTTCTTTCAAGCTCGTTTTTTTGTCGCTTACCACTTCCGATAGCACGAAGAAATTGCAATGCAGACGCTTCTATCAGATCAGTTCCCATTCCTTTTTCATACTTCATCAACTTTAGGATATCCGCTTCGTAGTTAAGTCACTTATTTAACTATTCAAATTCAAAAAGTATACAAGTAACTGTAGAATTTTGTGCAAAAAGAAAAGAAATCACATTCTTATGTGATTAAAACACACAAGGACGCGATTTCTATTTTTTGTGGTGACCTATGAATACGGAAGTTTTAGAACAAATAGCAAAAAACTTAAGGTTATGTAGTACACTAAACTAAATATTCACTAATGTTTAATGAAAATAATTGTTGATTAAATCACGTTCTCTTTCAACCAATAATTGGTCTATGATATTGACTAACTCTTGTTCAATGCGCTGATTATTACCGTAAATAATATCAGCAATTGCATTTTTTTGACTTTCTCCGATTTGCACTCTTTCCAGTAGCGCCATGATTTCTTTTTTCGTAAATCCTAGCATTTATTTACACCTCTAATCTATTTCAAAATAAATAAAATCCCCCTGATGTTAGAACTAATAATTCAAATTTAAAAATAATACCTTTTTACTAATTATAGGATAAAATAGAACTATTAATCAATAGATTTTATATGTTCTTTTTTCCTATATATACATTGCACTTTATTTTGTTGTATAGTGTAAATCTACAACAAAGACTTCTAGTTCGAATATCATTTAGATTTTATTTTTCTTTTAACAAATCCGTTATACAACATTCCGCTTTACCAACTCAAAAAATAAAGAATTTTAAGTATAAAAACCGCAGTCTTCAAAAATAGCTTCTCCTCGATTAATTGGCACTATTGCAAGAAGCGGTTATTCATTGACCTAAAGTATTGAATCATGTATATATAAGGACAATTAATGATGATTAGGTTTTCACTTGAACATTTTTGCGCTACAATTCATACATTGTCAAAAAAGGTGTGAAAGAATGAATTACGCACTTCCCTCTTTTGATGTAAATTTTACAAGTAATCTTATGAAGGCTATTAATGGTGAATATCATGCGATTTGCTTTTACGAACAGTTAGCAAAGCAAGCCCCAAACGAAACCGTACAAAAACAAATTCTTGAGATTCGCCAAGATGAGATACGTCACTTCCAAGAGTTTTCTCATCTCTATATATGCCTAACAGGGCAACAACCTTCCACACACCTTACAGAACCATTGCCCTCTGACTTTCGTAGTGGTGTAGTAGCAGCTTTCAAAGATGAACAAGAAACCGTTGACTTTTATCATACAGTTGCCCGAAATATTCGGGACCCCTTCATACAAAATACTTTTGAGCATGCCGCTGCAGATGAGCAAAATCATGCGGTGTGGTTTTTGTATTTCATGACCCCTGTGTTGTAAATTATTTTAAACTTGTTACGATTTTTTGCTAAAATCTTCAGACGTTCAACTTCAAAATCATAGGCCTCTCATTCCTGCATTACCCGTAATATCATAATTCAAAACCAATTTCATTAAACATTTTTTGAATCGCTTAATAGCAGTTTAACGAGCCGAACGTCTTTCTTTCAAAAATAAATAAAGGATATTTTATATTATTTTTACATAAACATTCATATAGCGGGACCAAAAAACGAGTCGCTCCCAACTATTTGTTGAAACAACTCGACCCTTACTTATAATTTAACGGAAAGCTACATGGATTTTTTTATATTTTCATTTCGAATTATTGTATGGACTTCTTCTATTACAACATCTGGGATTTGAAATTGTTTTGATAATTCCTCTATATCGACGGCTTCTGGTCCACTAATAATGTTCACGATTCGATCTACCTTCTCCTTTGATACAGATGGCATCGAGGCAGTATTGACAATTCTTGAGGAGGCGTCACGTTGCCAGTTTGCCTCATTATGATGTCCTCGAACGTATACATTGCTATTTTCTTGTACAACTGCACCTAATTTAACATTAGCTAAATTTGTATTGATAATCTCAATAAGCGATCCATTAGTGACTGCAAAAAAAGTACGTTCTGTTTCATCGACTAAGCCATTTTCTACACGTCCAATCGATTTATCCGACCACAGAATAGAATACGGTCCTTGAAAACAATCGTTAAATTGACTGTTTGAAATTTCAAAAATAGAGTCAATGCAAGAAATCCCGTTGCCTTGTATATGTGAAAAAGTACAATTATCTGTGAATAATCGACAATTATTTAAATACACCAAATGACTTTTAAGTTCACGAATTGTCGTATCCTTAAGCGTAATTTTCGCATGTTCATTACCAAAAATACCACCAGACTGACCTTGATGAATCACTGTATTATCCATTTGTAAGCCACTCGAATCTACAATCACATGAAACAGTTTATGATGTGTGACTTCACTTTCTGTCACAAGAACATCAGCTTCATTGACAAGATGAATACCAGTTGCACTTCCGTTCCTCACATTGCATTTACGTATTTCAGCTCTGCTATTTTCGATAAATATTTGAGGCTTCACATGACCATAGACCTCACAGTCATATATGATAGCCTTGGACAGTTCCCCTACATAGATTCCCTTACCAGGACCATCTGCAAAGACAGAGTTCACAGCCCGCAACTCACTTTGATAAACAATGACATCCGTACTTCTATGTTGTTTTACCTCGCAATTATCCATGACTACCTTAGAGTCTTCCAATGCTTGAATTCCAGTGTCCTGCCCTTGATGAATCAGCGTGCTTTTTACCGATAATGAACTGTTGGCTAATAGAATTTGTGCCTTGTCATGCCCGTGTATCTCACAATCAACCAAATCCATTTGTACATTTTTTAGCGCAAAAATCCCGTTCGCTTTCCCTTCTAATAACTTACTACGCGACATCGTGAGTTCACTATTCTGCACAATGATTTGCGCTTTAGAATGATGTTGAATCGTAGAGGTTTCCAGCATAACACTTGATCCATTATCAATACGTAATCCGTATTGAGTGGCCGAGTTACCTAGTATATCTACATTCTTCATCGCCAAGCTACCATAGTTAACGGTTACTTGCGCATTTCCAGTTTGCTGTTCCACGACACAGTTCTCTAAATGGAGATTTCCTTTAACATACATGCCTCGCCCCTGGCTAAAGCGGATATTACACATTTCAGCGTTCACATTGTAACGAATGAATACACTGCCCTTAATCGTGACATCCCCTTTTCCGTAAAGCTTTAGGCGTTTCGAAACGTCAACGATCTCCTCATAAATACCACCGTTAATTTCTATCTGATCACCGGCTTCAGCATCTTGAATCGCTTGCCCAATCGTCTGATAGCGATATAAAAGACTTTTCTTCACAATAATTGTCTTCATAAACACGTCCTTCCTGTCTAAAAAGCATTGTATTCCATCCACATTTCCACCAATATCCTAATAAACAGTATATACACTATGGACTATATGTTATTCAACGAATGAAATGCTTATTCTCGATTAGAGTTAAAGTTCAGTACATAAAAGAAATGAGCGCTAAGGAATTTACTCCTTGCGCTCTTTAATTTGGAATTATAACATTTGAGAATTGGTCATTATTTGTGTGAATATATCATCATTCCAATCTCCACTTTATTTTTCCTTCCAAAGAAACGTCGTTAATTATTGCATTCTCGGGTAATTTCTATATAATGAGCAATGAAGAAGAGACAAATTCCACAGACATTTCGTCGAAGTAATCATCTCCATCGCAACTAAGGAGTGTTCATATGAAATTTAAAACTGAGTTACCAGAAAACTATGCAGACTTAAAAAAAGCTGCCAATTACACATCTAGCTGGCGTGATCGTTTAGATGCTGTACAAGCGCTAAGCAGCTACAAGCATGAAAAAGTAATTGATTTACTACAAAATCGCGTTAAAGCAGATACTGTCTTCACTGTACAACAAGCTGCTTTCGAAGCACTAAATGCATTTGGCGAAGATGTTAAACCACCTGTTCGTCGTAAATTCGAACTAATTAAAGGTGCTGATAAAGTGTTTATCCGCGTCAAGAAAAGCTTACCTGCTGATCACACAATCTCAGATTTCGCTGAAAAGCTTAAACGTATGCGTCTTGATGTGTATGATGCCTATGAAGGCCACCATGGCGAGAACTTCCTTTCTTGGCTAGAAACAAAATGGCAATCAATTTAATTTCCAACACAAAAAACGCGTTACGAAAAATACTCATTTTTCGTAACGCGTTTTTAGTTTTCTATTAATAATTATTTTTTCCGTTCTCATATCATAATCCCAAGGAGAGCGCTGAGGAAAATGATACAACCTATTAGTAAGTAAGGATTGATTAGCGTAGTTTTTTCTGCACCTGCTGATGAATGCTCATCTTTAGATGTAGGATTTTTTCTTTCCCTAGGTACTTCGGCTGTATCTTGTTTTTCATGTATTTGTAAGTATATCTCAATTTTCCATTAGGCTAAAGAACAAATTACAGTTCGTCTACTTACCTTTATAAAAGACTACAAAGCAATTAACGCATTGTAGTCTTCAATCTTTTACAATTTAAATTTACGCACAGTCTCGTTTAAGCCCTCAGCCATTACTGCTAAATTAACGGCACTACTTGTAATTTCATCCATTGAGCTGGACGCTTGCTGTACCGTAGCAGAAGTTTCCTGAATACCTGAGGCTGACTGCTCTGTAACAGCTGCGATTTCATCAACTGATTTGTTAATTGTCATTGTATTTTGCACAACATCCTCTAACTTTTCTGACATATCTACGATACGACTTGACATAGAGTAAACTGCTTCGGCAATATGTGTAAATGTCTTACTTGTAGAAGCAATTTGTGTTGTACCTTTCTCCACTTCTCCGTATCCATTTTCTAAAGATGTTGTCACAATTACAGAGTCTTTTTGGATTTTTTGTACAATGCTCGTAATATCACCAACAGATACAGAAACTTGCTCAGCTAATTTACGCACCTCATCTGCAACGACTGCAAATCCTTTGCCATGTTCACCCGCACGCGCCGCTTCAATGGCTGCATTGAGAGCCAACAAATTCGTTTGATCAGCAATATTATGAATGACTGACACCAAAGTTGAAATTTCTTGTGTTTGTTTACTCAACTCGTCTACTTTTACTACCGCATCTTTGACAATCGTATCAATGATCATCATTTGCTTTGTCGACGCTTCCATTAGACCTCTGCCTTCTTCGGTTAAATTCATCACTTCATGTGAATATTGATTGACATCTTTACTACTAGTATTTACGTCTGTTACTTTTGTTGTGAAATCGGTCACCGTAGTCGCAACATCCGATGCATTACTTGCTTGTATCTCTGTACCATTCGCAATTTCTGTTACTGTAACCACAATTTGGTCAGTACCGGCTTTCACTTCTGTTGCAGACTGCATAAGTTCCTCACTATGTGAAGCAACATCATTGGACACCGTTTGAATATGCTTTAACAAGTGGTGCATGGTTTCAGACATGCTGTTTGTGGCTTCTGTCAGTTGTCCGATTTCATCTCTACCCTTTGTTGCCAAAGTAGGCTCGCTTAAGTCACCTTTAGCAATATGTTGCATACGATTGGTAACAGCTATAATTGGTTTTGAAATAACTTTAGCACTCGTTAATGCGATAATTATAGAGAAAAGGACAATAGCAACGCCAACTGCTATCCCCGTAATTTGCGTACTCTTTCCAGTAGCTATTAAAGCATCTCCAGCCACATCAATGGATTGTTTTTGCTGTTTTACTAAGCCTTCATAGCCTTCCCTAACTTCAGTTGCTTTTGCATCCATCGCAGCTAAATTTTGGACAGCTAATAATTTATTTCCTTGATCGTATACCTCAAATACTTCTTTTTTTACGTAGTTACTCCAATCTGTGGCCATTTTGGAATACCTGTTGAACTCTTCTGATTCAGTAATTGATAAACGTATTTTTTCACTATCTAGCGCACGTTCTACATTTTGGGAATAGATCTCTTTATACTTTGCATCGCCAGATAAAACATAGCCCCTTGCTGCAGCAATGCGTAACGCAATTGTTGATGCTAGCTCGTTATCGGCCATAAGTAACTGTAATTCTTCATTAATCATTTGATCAGTTTTTTTGTTACTTTGAGTCGTAGCATACATGTTATACCCAAGATATAGGATAATCACGGCAACAATAATACTAAAAGCAAAAAAAATTCTTGCACTAATTGACTTAAAATTAAACACTTCATCTCTCCTCACTTTTTCTAGAGTGCATGCAAATACTAAAATAAATGTTTGAAATTTCTATTCTTTTTTACTTGTTATCATTTTGACGTTTCTCAATATAGCACCAAATAAAACCTGGGTTAATTTTCACAACATTTGTAATTTACCATTTCCATCTTAATTTTAGGGGAAATTAAAAGTTTAACTTCATATAAGTAAATAAATACAAGACTTCATTGTTTTTTACAGCAAATATTTGATTTTCACGCTTTTATAGTACTCGTGTATAAATAACTTACCTTTAATGAGTATAGGTCTTTTATCATTCAAGAAATTCGATCCATCTCATATACCCCATTTGTTGTGAACGCAAAAGAATCACTAGCTCATGAGCTAGTGATTCTTTTATTGATGCCATTTTACAATTCAAATTTACAATAAGATCGCGAAAAATACGATAATAAGTCTTTTTAAAGCTAATCCCAACAATTAAACATTACATCGCCAATCTTCTCACTGCGAAAATGGGACACAAATTCCCATTCTCTATCGGATAAGTTATGGAACTGCTTATCCTTCTCAAGTGATGTATTTAATACGTCCGCTTCTAAACATTTACGCATTGGAAAATATTTATGCAAATATGTTTTGGTTGTAAATACAAATGCCAAGTTATCCTCACCTGTGGCAAATGCAATATAAGGCGTTAGTCGATGATGAAGAATGATTAACTGCTCATCTTCAAGTTGAATAGTTGCACTCATATAGACATTATTAGGGTCATCAACGAATTCTAAAGCCTTTGCACGTGGCTCACTCGTCACAAGATGATAAACCATTGACTGAAATGACCGCAAGTCCTGTTGTAGTAAATGCTGCGCATCCAATCCAGTTATCCCTTTCGTTAATCGCATCTAATCACTCCTTTATCTATTCGCTATTACTTCTTTTCGTTACCAAACAATTATATCTCTGCCAAATCAGCTATTTCATTGAAATGCAAAAATAACTTATCGAGATATAGTGATGATCTATGAGGGTGGGTACATTACACAACTCGCTTAATATTATAGTCAATTCGTAGAAATGGCAGTCCAAAAATACGCATTTTGTGAATTGCTGATAATGATGTCTCACTTTTGACGGTAAGCGTAAAATGCTCATGCAATGGCAGTTTGAATACAAAATGACGAGTTGCTAAATAAGTACCAGTATCTCCTTCGTGCGCACTCGTCAAATGCAACTTGCCATCTTCTTCATATAAATACAAAATTCCTATCATCGTTGAAAAAGGAAGTGGTAGTGCAATATTCATATACGTCGTTTGTGCGGTTGTATGTTGCGAATAAATTGCCACGAAGGTCGTTTGCTGACCAATTTTTCGAATCCATGCACGCGGAGCCTTTCGTCCATCTAATTGTTCATCTACCTTCACAATATTACCTACCATCTCTATTAGCTTTCTCGAAAGTGGTAAATTCAATTGCTGCATCCAGCGACTTAGTCCTTGGTATATAAAAGCAAAGGGCTTAAACCAGGTGTGCCATTGCACTGAAGCAGAAAGTGAATACTCATTTGTATTTTCATAGAAATGCGATATCACCTGTGGCAGTTTCACTGTATCTAAATAATCACTTAATTCATCAACCAGACCAGAATGTTCTACTCTGGTTTCAGCTAATTTCCCACGGATTTTACTTACCGGAAATGTATAAGGCTGTTGCGTAGACTTTGGAACCGCTATCGCCCAAGCCATAACACCAAAACCCCCAAATAATACACAGTTAAAGAAGCCATGGAATTTCAACATATCAGGAATACCAACGATTGATGTTCCTATAAAGTTACCAAATGCATATAATAGTGACCATAAAATTGTTACACAAACTGCACCATAAGAAATGCGTAATAGTAACCCCTGCATGCGAGGTAATTTAGTTTTTATCGACAAAATAAACAAACTATAAATTGCAAAAATGTATAGCACAACCGATACGACTTCTATGATCGTTGAAAAAGTAATACCAATTGCTACGAGCATAGGCCCTACCAATAAAATAACGACCGAAGCAGTGTACCACTTGCTTTGATGAACTCGTCCAAATAGTCCGCTTGATACGGCTAACAAAAATGCAGAATAATGAAAGTGGATGCCGGTTAACCACGTAATAATTGGTGTGAAACCGGTATCAATATTCGCTATAGACGCGAAAAACCACAATCCCCCAACAAATATATAAATAAGACCGACATCAATGGCAATTTCAGCGATATTCGTAAAGCCTCGGTGTAAAAACCGCTTCACTCCTAGTAGCGCAACAAATGCTGTGTAGAGTACATACACAAACGCTAGCGTAATGGCTATTCCGCCATCCGGCCACCAATGTAACACCGAAACAGCTAGCATCATGATTACTAGGATGGCATCCCCTACCTTATTTAAGGAAACAACCATCTTCAACATTGCTGGCACGAAGACAAGCTGAGCAACTGTAAGTATTAACAGATAGTCCGGTTGTGTGCTAAGGAAGTAACAAATCACTGTGAGCATCATGCCTAAAAGCAACACAGGACTACATAGATTGTTGCGTAAATTCGCCAGCATACATCATCAACCTCCCTAACAATGGATTATGGATTGACACATGAATGGTAAATACTTGTCGTACATCATCAAAACCTTCTTCTACTATGACACGCCCTTCTAAAACTTTAGGTATAGGTAACTCCATTTTCGATAATACAAAACGCTGTACACCAGAACGAATAAGCAATTTCCCCTCTTTCGTCACAGTGAAATGCAAATCCGAATAGAAAAGAGACGGTGCGCCTAAATAATCCTTAACTACCTTTTGCACAGGATCAATCGTCATTCTCGCATCAAAATGCCTTGTTTTCTGCGTAAAGTGAAAGCTTCGTTCCCATAACACTTCAAGCTCTCCATTCGGCAAAACTTTGCATGTATTGCGAATCGTAAATGGTACATTTTCACCTGATTCAGGGAATAAAAAATTCGTCCGTGCCGCTACCGTATAAAATGGACGCAACCACGTAGCACCTGATTCAATCTTTTGCATCACACCCGTTGCGTAAAATGGCTTTTCTATGGGTAAGGCGTAACGTTGCTGTAACATGGGATGAAGTCGCTTAAAATCCTCGCCTAATAGTGTTTGATAAATTGTCAACGTCGCTCACCTTTCTTTCGAATACAACTTTTTGCACTCGGTAAGTCTTTACTTAGGACGAAACCAACAATCGCAAGTACCCATAAGGCAGCATTGAATGTTACTGGATTGAACGGCGCTGTAGATATACTCGTATCAATAAATACTGTACTAATTGTCAGCATCGGAAACAGCAATATTTGTAAACCAAAAAGCAGCCGTTTTCCACGAGGGTACAACCAACATAGGGCAAAGGTTATTTCGAGCACCCCTACCCAGAACACCGCCTTTGTTGCGGTACTCGTATGAAGCCCACTCAACTCCGCTAACATCGACACCTCAACTGGATGCTGCAGTAAAACTTTCGGTACAAGCCCTTGATAAAACCAAGTAAAGCAGAATAGTACACGGATAAACATTGTTAAAAAGAAGCGGCGATATTGAGACAGTGGGTTTTCTCCTTTTTCAAGCCATCTCTTTAATACATCAAAACTAAGAGCAGTTGCCCACCCCATCGCCGGTTGAAATACAATATCAAGTAAAGCTCCTAGTTTTCCATAACGCACCTCATAGTCATACTGCGTTAAAAACGTCAGCCCTTTATCATGTGGAATGTACTGCCAAAATCCTTTCCCTTCCGCAATAGGTGATATTTTTTGTGCGGTCCCGAAATGAAGCGAAGACGTTTTCGTGCCATTTTCTTTATGATGCGTGCCCTTACTTTCACCCCAGCCACTCACCTTTAGGCCAGGCATTACCTTTGTTTCATATGTAAATTGTTGCGGGTCTTCGAGCGACTTCTTTTCAATATATGTAATTGATGTAAAACGCAAATCCCACTGCTCATGCAACTTTGGATTTTGCGTATACGCCCAAGCATCATCGATCGGTGCTTGTATATCAATTTCTACATAAATGGGTTTCTTCTTCAAAAAATCCCCTCCTAACTGATGAACGATTTCCCTCTTCCATCACTTACTTCCCTATTTTATTCACCACTAACACACTATTGTGAAATACCTTTCAATTCTATATTACATGACATATTAAATTACACCATCACTAGTTATTTTATAACCTTGCTAACCACACGGAATCATTCATTAGATATTATTTAATTGGATAATTTTAATGTGGTTGGGAAAAATACTTCCAAATATATTTGGAGGTATTCAATATGAACAAAACGATTTCTCTTTTCTTGGTTATTTTTTGCTTGTTGTTCTTGACGGTCTATGCAATGGCTAACGATGAGCCGCGCCCTTTTGAAGAAATATACACTAAAATTGGCTATAAAACCGTGGAAGCAGCAGCGGATGATTTTGAACAACACTTTCAACAAAAACTAATACTCCCACTTCGTGTACCACCAATAAGCTTTACACATCATTTTGGTAGGTTAAATGATTTGGATGGAGAAAACAACGACTCATTTGAAGTGAAGTTCATTAGTGATCAATTTTCCGAACATCATTATAAAATTGATATTCGACCTATTAAATATAAAGTTTCTATAAAGAAGGAAGATATCTTAGGCACATTTACATTAAAAAATGGTACTACATCTACCTATATGACGTTTTCCGATTTTAATGCACTTGCATTTGAGAATGATGATTGGCAATATATGTTATGTATTAATAAACAGGTTTCAGATAAGGTATCCCCTGAAATCTTGGTCGACATCGCTAACTCTATGGATTATTCAACTGAACAAAAAAAATAGGATACAGATGGTTTGGATCTAATTAGTCATCCAAACCTCTTTTTCTATTAAAATAAAAAAATTAAAAAACTTGAATCGAAATGGTCGATTGCAGAGTCTAATGGTCGGATGGGAGGCGTTTTTCATTACAACTAAACAAATCACTCTTGTTGAGTTAGCTAAAAATGGGGATGAAGATGCATTTTATCAGCTCATCGAACAAGAGCAGCATAAATTGTATCGCATGGCTTATGTCTATGTGCAAAACGAAAATGATGCAGTTGAAGTGTTTCAGCAGACGATCATACGCGCGTATGAAGGTTTACCTCAATTAAAAGAGCCACACTTTTTCTCTACCTGGCTTACTCGAATTATTATTAACTGCTGTAAAACATACATAGCGAAAAGAAAAGTTGTCCATCTTGTAGAACCCCACACGCTCGAAGATGTCAACAGTACATCACCTTCTTATATCGAAGAAGAACTAGATTTATGGCAGGCACTTTGCCAGTTAGAAGAAAAATACAAGACCGTGCTATTATTACGTTTTTATCAAGATTACTCCGTCAAGCAAATTTCTACAATTTTGCAATGTCCAGAAGGTACGGTAAAGACACATATTCGCAGGGGCTTACAAACGTTACGACAACAATTAAAGGGGGCATATGTAGATGAATGGGTTCAATCCGCTGAAAGAAGTCATTGACGCGATTCCAATTCCAGAAAGGCGACTTACAGAAGTACTGCGTGTGGAGGGTATGTCAAAAGTATTCCAGCAAAAAAATCATACAGTGAATGCTTTGAAAAATATTCACTGTACAATTTATCAAGGTGAAATGGTTGCTATTATGGGAACGAGTGGTTCTGGGAAGAGTACCCTACTTAATATGATTAGTGCCATTGATGAGCCAACGGAAGGCGCACTATTTTTATTTGGAAAAAGAGCGCATGACGTTTATAAGGAACCGAATGCTTCGAAATTCAGAAAAGAAAATATCGGCTTTGTGTTTCAATCATTCCATCTGCTAAAAGATCTTTCCGTTGAAGACAATATTGCTCTACCGCTAATTTTAAATGATTTGCCAAGTAAAGAGATTAAAGTACGTGTACAGCAAATTATGGAGCAATTAAACATTGCTGCTTGGCGTAAGCATCGGCCAAATGAACTCTCTGGTGGACAACAACAACGTGTTGCTATTGCTCGAGCCATCATTGCCAATCCCCCTATTTTACTGGCAGATGAGCCAACTGGCGCACTCGACGTCAATACAACGGATGATATTTTGCAATTATTAGTCCAGTTACAAAAAAATATGAATCAAACGATATTACTCGTAACCCACGACCCATATGTTGCTACCTATGCAAATCGTGTATTGTTCTTCCATGATGGAGCGATTGTCGACTCCTATCAAAATAATCATACAGCCGAGGATTTAGATTGTATATTAACCAAGTTCAAGTTAATTACTAGGGGTGATTACTAATGTTTTCAATGCGTACCATTGCACTCAAGCTCTTTCGTGCAGCATGGACAAATGTCCTCACCAGTATTAGCATTATTACCATTTCGATTTGCTTAGTGATGACTATGAGTGTATACATTTGGAATGCTAATACGCAAATGAAGGAAGAGATTCAAGCGCTATTTGGGGAAATGGATTTAATGGTCGGCTACAATCCAGAGCAAAACAAGCTACTGACGAATGAGCAAATCGAGAATTTCAAGTCTTTAGCAGGTGTTACCCAAGTTTCAAGTGTCTCACTTACGCATACAATTGTTGAAAATGAGGTAAACACTACATTTTATACAGCCGGTGTAGAAAACGATGACCTTGTGAAAAGCCGCTATCATTTTTCCGTTAATCTAGCACCAACCGACGTCGTGATCACTGAAAATGTCGCACGCCTATTCAATAAAGAAGTCGGAGATACACTGCAAATAACGTTCAATAAATCCCTCGGCGATTCGATTGAAGCGGATATAGGTGAATTTATCATACAGGAAATTCTCCCACCTATTAAAGGCACCGAAAGCCCAAATTTCATTCTTCTGCAAAATGATGTGTTGAAAACGTGGATGGATTATAGTAATGAGCAAACAGCAGGTATGTATACGCTTATTACAACAGAGAAGAATGTCGCGACTTCTGTTGGCATGGAAATTAAACAATTAGATGAAACAATACGTGTGGATGTGGCGAGTGAATATGATTTCTATAAAAGAAATTTACAAGCATTAATGATTTTTATGATTGTCCTTTCTGTGTTCATTTTACTGATTTCAAGTGTCTTATTGATGTCAACATTCCAGTTATTATTCTACAAGATTAAAGAACAACTTATGGTGTTGCGAGCACTTGGCGCCACAAATAAACAAGTAAGTCGTATCGTACAATTACAATTATCACTCATTGTTAGTTTTGGCGTGCTACTTGGTACGTCAGTCAGTTTAGTGGTCATTAAATTATGGCTGCCACACCTTATTAGCATGATGAAATTGCCTAGTGCTAAAACTGAACTTCCATTTGTATTCGTTATCATCATTGCGGCTGTCAGTTTTATACTGCTACAACTCATTACCCAATGGCAAGTACAAAAAAGCTCTCGACTTTTGCCATTACAAATCGCAAGCGATAATGAAAACTTAAGCCTACAATGGGCTAAATGGAAAACTGTTGCTGTGAGTGGCGTCTCTGTTATAGCTCTATTAATATTTTTGAATGCCCTAGCAGTGGATGATGGAAGTGGACAAAATGCACTGATGATTCTCATCGGTACACTCCTTACTTGCGGCGTGTTACTTTACCTGATGCCGTATCTGTTTTCTACAATACTAAATATTTCACTAAAACCAATTCGTAAAGCTTTCGGTAAAGAGGCATTTCTTTCATGCCAGCAACTGATGCCACAAGTACGTAAAAATATGCCGATTGTGCTTAGTATTATTGGGTTAATGATTATTTTAATATTCGGTAGTTCTTTATTTAAAACTGGACAACATGGCCAAAATGATTATTTAAATGCTCAATATGAAACATCTATTAAAATTACAAATGAATTAAATGACCCTACAATTACACTACAATTAATAGAAGAAATTGAAACTTTACCAAGCGTTTCCTATGCGTACGCAAAAAGCAACTACCCTATGTTAGAACTGGACATTAACAATAGTTGGTACGGCAATAATTATGAAGCTATAGATGTCGAAAAATACGTAGAGTTAGGTAAGATAGATACTGTTAACGGTAGTTTAGAAAATGGGCTAATCATCACTGAACGCTTTGCAAAGGAACATCACTTATCTATTGGGGATACGTTAAAGGCTGGTACATATGATGTACCCCTTCAACAAACGCTACCAATTGGTGAAGTACAAATTATTGGCATCTCTCCTAATCATTATTTTAATATTGATTTTTATGTAGATTGGTCGTCTTTCCTAGTAACTTTAGATTCACCTTTTATATCTGATATTATGGTTGAAGCTGAGGATACAGAGCTGGCTTTGGCGGAGCTTGCTTACTTAGAAGAACGATGGCCTGCGCTAAAAATTAGCGATAAAGCGACAATTATTGAACAGAATAATGAAGCGACCTTCCAACGTTGGAGTCTATTTGTTGGTGTATTTGTCATTTTAATTGCTGCTACTTGTCTAGGCGTTTTACAAACACTACTTCACTCGGTTTACGCAAAACGAGGTGATTATGCGATTCAACGATTGATTGGGCTTTCGCCAAATGGTTTAATGAAACTCATTTTGACGCAAGTATTATCATTTGTACTTTATGGACTGACTGTAGGTACTTTCCTTGGGCTCCTTTTAACAAGAATGCTTGGCTTTATTGACGATGGTGCAACAATATTCTATGATTTCTTCACCTTAGGCATCACTAGTATGATCTTTTTAATCGCAACACTCGTTGTTTTCGCATTACAAGGTTACTGGATTAGCCGTAAAAACCTAGCAAATGAAATCGTCGATATGTAATATTCACTTAGACCCTCGAATGTTGAGGGTCTATTTTTGTTATCGGTCATGTTTTGAGATTTATCGCCTATCTCGCAGGGTTTATCGCCCAACTTTTTATATTTATTGCCCACATTTCCGAATTTATCGACATCCAACAAAAAAAGCATCCCCTAATAGAGAGATGCTCTGATTTTATGCCCCTACAAATAACACGGCTTGTCCAATCGCAATGAAAAATGATTCCTGTTGAATGGGACTTGTGTCCTCAATTTGTAGTTCAATGTCAAAATGGGACTCACGGAAAACCGCCTTCCAGCGGGCAATTGGCTGCTCATCTATTTTAAAAACTGACCAATCTTCCATTTCCTTATTCAACATAATTTTACGCTCACCATCCATAATAATGAGATCAGGAATCATAATTTTCCAGCCATCATAGGCAATCATATAATCTTTCCCCGTTACTAAATCTTTTCCTTTAAAATGTACACGACCACGACGAGACACCTTTTTACACGTAAAAAGTGGTCGTCCATCTATAGACGTTGCATCATAACGTACAAAATAACGATAATCCATTGAACGATCGAATACCTTTTTCAACGCATTTGAGTAAACACGTTGAACAATGGACGACACCTTGCCTTCCTCATTTAAAACCTCTACTTTTTCCGTTGATTCAATAGCTGCTGGTTGCTTGTATGTAAAAGTTTTCAATCATTTCGCTCCTTCAAGTACAGTTGTTTCTATTCTAACAAAATAAGTTCTCCCTTTTCCACGTAAACGCTGGCATCATCATAAAAAAACACTATGGATACTTTTATCCATAGTGCTAGTTCAAAGGTTCAATCAATTTCCTCTTTCATATGCTTTGCCAATACATCTTCTACAAATAGCAAATGTGACTTCATTGCCTGCTCAGCTGCAGCTACATCTTGTGCTTCAATTTGACGATAAATTAATTGGTGTTGTTCATTTAATTGAGCTAAGGTTTGCTTCTCATCGTATAAACAAATTCGTCGTGTCTCACGCATAGCCTCTGTCATTAAATCAGATACATGTTGCATTAATGTACTTAGTAGTACATTGTCCGCTGCTTTTGCAATAGCTAAATGAAAAGCTAAGTCTTCACGCTCCCCTAACTCTGAGTTTTCAGTATGAGCTATCATCTTTTCTAAATGCAGTCGCATCTCATCCAAATCTTCCATTGTTCGTTTTTTGGCAGCATTTGCGACTATAGCCGCTTCTAAAATTAATCGAACTTCTAATAATTCTTCAATATTTTTTTTCGTCATTAGCATAGCATTTTGAATTGGATAAGTTAGATTTTCTGGAGTAAATGTTTTAACAAATGTCCCCTCACCTTGTCGCATTTCAATTAAGCCCATTGCACGTAAAGACGTGAGTGCTTCACGTATTGCAGAACGGCCAACTTGGAAATTATTCGCCAATTCTTGAACAGAATCTAGTTGATCACCTGGCTTTAGCTGACCACTTTTAATCATTTCTAATATAATATCTGCAACTTCTTCATATATCTTTTTGCGGGTTATTTTTTTATAGTTCAATTTTCTATGCACCTCATTTCTATTATACCAAATATTAATAGTTTTTTATAATTTTATTGATAATTCAGAATTCATCATTATATAATAAATACAGGTCATCAGACGACCTAATCATCTAATGATTAAAAGGGGGAGAAAATGTGAATTTATGGATTTTATCAATTATTGCACTGCTGCCAATCCTGTCTATATTTTTCTTTTTAGTTATTCTTAACTGGCCGGCAAGTCGGGCTATGCTGATCACATTGGTGTTCACGTCATTAATTGCTATATTCGTTTGGGGGACGGATGGCAATGTTGTCGCAGGGGCTGCATTTAGTGGGCTTATTTCTGCACTCGAAGTAGTATTTATTATTTTTGGAGCCGTATTACTGTTAAACACAGTCAAGCATAGTGGGGCCATTCATACGATTCGTAATGGCTTTACGAAGATTTCACCAGATCGTCGAGTACAAGCCATATTAATCGCTTGGTTATTCGGATCATTTATTGAAGGTGCTTCAGGTTTTGGTACACCTGCTGTTGTAGCTGCACCATTATTAGTGGCAATTGGCTTTCCAGCAATGGCTGCAGTTGTTGTAGCGCTCATCATCCAAAGTACACCAGTATCGTTTGGAGCTGTTGGTACGCCGGTTATTGTTGGTGTTAACACTGGAATATCTGGCCAAAGTTCTGTTATGGAAGGGCTTACTTCCATGGGTATGGAATATAGTGAATACATTTTATTCATCACGAGTAAAGTAGTTTTATTCCACGGGATTGTTGGTACACTTATTCCAATTTTTTTATCTTGTTTATTAACTAGATTCTTCGGTGAAAATAAATCATTCCGTGAAGGTTTGGGTATTTGGAAATTCGCTTTATTTGCTGCATTCTCATTTACAATTCCTTATTATTTTATCGGGGTCTTTTTAGGACCAGAATTCCCATCATTATTAGGTGGACTTGTAGCATTGTGTATCGTTATTCCAGTTGTAAGTAAAGGTTACTTTATGCCTCCCAAAGAGAAAATTTTTGATTTCCCGGCAAGAGAAAACTGGGCGCCAGATTGGATTGGCAAATTGAATAACCAAGCAGTGCCTGCAGAGGATAGTAAACGTTCATTCTCGATCGTCGTAGCTTGGATTCCATATGTATTATTAGCGCTGTTTTTAATTGCATCACGTACGATTGATTCACTTGGCGCGTTCTTAAAAGGATTTGCAATTAAATTTGAAAATATGTTCGATTCTGGCATTACGGTAACTACAACACCCTTATTTTTACCGGGAACCTTATTTATCCTTGCCGCATTATTAACAATCTTAATTCATCGTATGAGAATAAAAGACTTTATGGCAGGTGTAAAAGATTCTGCACAGACAGCTATTTCAGCCGGTGTTGCATTAGTACTCGCAGTACCGATGATTAAAATTTTCTTAAATACAGTTTTAGCAGAAGATCGGGTGGCAGAAACAGCCACAACATTAGTAGGACAAAATATGCCACTTGTATTAGCTGAATCCGTTTCAATGATAGTCGGAGATTTCTGGCCAATTGTAGCACCCGCAATTGGCGCACTTGGAGCTTTCATAGCAGGCAGTAATACCTTTAGTAATATGATGTTCTCTTTATTCCAATTTGGAACAGCTCAAAATATTGGCCTCTCTATGGAGCAATCTGGAATGGTAATTGCACTTCAAGCAGTTGGTGGTGCGGCAGGTAATATTGTTTGTGTACACAATATTGTAGCTGCTTCTGCAACAGTTGGCCTAATCGGTAAAGAAGGTCTGATTATCCGTACCGTCTGGTTGCCTTTTGTATATTACGTACTTGCAGCGGGATTACTTGGAATGGCGGTCATTCATGGTTTCCTAAATATTTGGTTATTACTGTATGCTGCTGTAGTTATTTTCTTCATATGGTTCCTTCAACGCAAAGTCGATAAACCACTTTACAAAGCAACAACAAACTAAATATCTACTATCAAAAAATAAGCACCACGGAAGTTTAACCGTAGTGCTTATTCTTATTCATTTAGTGTTGCAGGATTAGTTTTGTTTTGAGGCTTTTCTTTGTTTTCATTAGTATTTTGTTTTTTCGCTTGATTATTTTTTCCAATCACACCTAAATCATCGGCACTAATGTCGAATCCGAATCCAAATTCTTCTCGATCTAATCCTTTTTTGTTTCGATTATCTTTAGACAAAATAATCACCTCCACTAAATAAATTGTCCATTTTGGTATGATTTATACTTCACTGTAAAACATAGCACTTATCACATACCTATTTTCACAATCGTTGATCTTTGTGAAAATTTAAAGGGAAATGGACAAAATCATTATAAACGCCAAACTTATAACCTTTTTCCTTATAAAACGAAATAATCTCTGGTAGCACTTGTAGAGTTTGGTGTTTTTCATGCATGAGTACTACTTCAATATCTCTTACGGTTGCATTTTTTATATTTTCTACAATTTGATAAGGGTTATTTTTAAATTTCCAGTCGAGAGAATCAATTGTCCAATCCCATACTTTCATATTCGCTTGTGCAATTTGATTACGAAGTTGTTCATTGTTTAAGCCTGGAACTGAACCATATGGTGCTCTAACTAATTTAGGGTTAGTACCTGTAATCTCATGAATTAAAGCTAGTGTTTCATTCATTTCTTGTACAAATTGACCGTCCGTGTATAGACGTTTACTATTGTGTGTCATACTATGTGCGCCTACATAATGCCCTTCACTCGTAGCTCGCTTGACATTTTCATGAAAATTCTTATTCTGTAAATGAACGCCTTGCATGAAAAAAGTTGCTTTTACATCATGTTCTTTTAATATATCTAAAAATTGCCCTGTTAATTGACTAGGCCCATCATCAAATGTTAGGTAAACTACTTTTCCTAAAGGTTTGCTCATAGGTGTATTCTCTATTTTAGGCTCTTCTTTAATGATTTCACTTTCTTGTTTTGGTGCCATTTGTTTACTTTGTTCTTCTGTAATAATTTTGACAGGTGGTGTATAAAATTTCTCTTTTAGATTGGACATTAGAATAATAGTAATTAGAACTATTCCTATCAATATTAGTCCTTTTATTATCCAACTTTTCTTCATTGTTTTTCGTGATGTTTTCATATAGTTCAACCTCTCCTTTATAAGGGTCAGTTTAATAGAGCAATATAAAGATAAAATGCAGATTGTGTCGAGTTAATTTAAAGAATATAGCGGACTCCGTTCTTTAACTTTTCATTTGTAATGTGCGCGAAAACCTTACTCTCTCAATGGTTCAACTAGCTATGTTTTCACATATAGCACGATCAGGAAGGAGTTTTATTTCATATTCATCTTGTCTTCACTTTATCTTTACTTAGGTATCTTAATATAGGTTCATCAGTTGAACAAAATAGATTAGGAGAGTACAAAAAATGAAGAAAAATAGTTGGAGATACCTTTTAGCATCTCTTATTTGCGCGATCTTTGTTTGTCTAATATATAATGCCGAAAATAAAGATACTAAGACAATTGAAATTGACAATAATACAGTAGAAAGTAATACCATCGAATTATTAAAAGGGAAAACCATAATGATTGATCCTGGACACGGCGGAGTTGATATTGGCACAACTGGTCTAACCTATGGAACAATTGAAAAAGAATTGAATCTTACAGTAGCACAAAATATTAAACAGGAGCTTGAAGAAAGAACAGCCGCAACAGTCATTCTAACTCGTGATAAAGATATAGATTTGGGCCATAATCAAAAAGAGGCTTTACACAGAAGAATTGAAATTTCAAATAATGTTTCACCTGACCTGTATCTAAGTGTTCATCACGATGCTTTTACTGATCCTAGTGTTAACGGAATAACTACTCATTACAGTTCACAGCAAAAAAAAAGCAAAAAATTAGCTAAACTCCTGCATTCATCTATATTTAAGCAAAATATTAATGCTAAAAATCGTGGAATTAGAGATAGTGATTATTATGTTTTAAAGAACAATTCCGCTCCTGCAGTATTATTAGAGTTGGGCTTTACTTCAAATAAGGAAGATGAAATTCGAATGGTATCTAAAGATTTTCAAAACAAAACTGCCATATCAATCGTTGATGGGATTATTGAATTTTTTGCAACATGAAATCATGGAACGCCATAAAAAAGAACAGCTCATACAAATGGTTTCTTAAACCGTTCGTATGAGCTGTTTTACTTACTCTTTTATTTGCAAATAAAAATAGAACTGTACGCCATTGTCTGTATTACAAACACCATATTCTACTCCATGTAGCATTAAAATATTTTTGGAAATCGCCAGTCCTAAGCCAGTTCCTCCGCCTGACCTTTGTCTAGAAGCATCAATCCGATAAAAGCGATCCCAAACTTTCTCTAAATGCTCTTCTTCAATATGTGCACCTTTATTCTCCACACTTATTTTCACCAGTTTCCCCTTCACCTCTGTCGCCATTATTATTCTTTCTTGTGAAGGCGAATATCGAATAGCATTCGTCAAAAAATTCGTCAGAACCTGTTCGATACGGCGTTGGTTGGCTACTACTTCTATCGGTGATAAATGAGTCTCAACTTGCAATTGTTTTTGTTGTATGTCAGGCATTAATTTTTCACAAATTTCTTCCATTAGTATGTGAATATAAAATGAATCCATTTGCATTTTATACGTACCCGATTCATACTTTGCTAATTCCAGCATATCGATAATCATTAAATCCATTTTATCGACTTCTTTTTCCAATGCATCGAAATAATACTCTTTCTTATGGTTTGCTACATTCCCTCTCAATATCGTTATACAGCTTTTCATAATACTTAAAGGCGTTTTTAATTCATGTGAAACACCAGAGATGAATTCTTTCCGCGTATTTTCTAGCTTTTTTTCTTTTTCAATGTCTTGCTGTAACTGCTCAATATACATACTCAACCTATTCGACAGTAAGTTGATATTCCTTGATAAGTCTCCAATTTCATCATTTGAATGAACCGCAATTGTCTCAGAGAAGTCTAAATTCGCTATTTTCTCCGTTGTTCGATTAATCCTTAATAATGGCCTCGCAATTTTTACCGAATAATAAAAGGATGCCAGCAATATCAATATAGAAACAAAAGCAACAATGTATATATAATATTCTTCAATCATTTGCACAGCTTCATCCACAGGCTGTAATGAAGTCATTGAAAAAATATATGATTTCGTTCCATCGGACTGTTTGATTGGCTTTATTAAAATATTGTATTTAATATCGTTTTGCTCATAATTAACCAGTTGGGTAGTGTCATCATCATAATCAACTTCATCTAGTAATAACTTACTTTGAAAATCATTAATTTGTTCTAAAAATAATGAATTAGAATAAATAACATTGGATAAATCATTACTTTCTGGAAAATGGACATTAATGATTTGCCCACCAATACTAGCAAAATTTAATTTTTTTGTAGTTAGTTCCTTTGCTTTTAACAGGATGTCTAAGTCTCCAATTTTTTCAGAGAGCATTTCATTTTTGAATGTTAAAGGATCTATCCTACTATTCGGTATTTCATTATTGAATACTCCTTCTACCAAAATCTCAATTGGAGTTAATTGCGCCCCTGTCAACATGCCAATTACATATACATTACTATTCTCCACTAATGATTCTGATAGCTGAGCTGATTTAACTTCATCAATCATATATAAAGGAATTTTAATTGTTTTCATATTATATACTTTTTGGTAATATTCATTTAAATTAACTTCCATAAAAAAATCATTTTCGTGTTTTAAAAGACCATTCTGATCTAATATTGTAACCCATGCATTATTATCTTCAGCAAAATCTCTTTCAAGCTGCTGAATTTTAGATATGTCATTACTATTTTTTCGATACTCTTTTTCAAATACAGTTAAATTTGATTCTAAATCCTCCACTTTTTTATTCACATAGAATTGTTTGAAGAATATGGTTTGCCCTACAAAAATCGTAGCCAAAATTAGTACACAAAGCATTGTAGTGAGTAAAAACAACTTAAGAACAATTCCTCTTTTCATCGTATATCCTCAAATTTATATCCTGTTCGCACAATTGTTTTGATGCATGTGGAATGGTCCCCTAATTTATTTCGCAAGTTTCTCATATGACTATTAATCGTTCGATCATCCCCGATATGTTCATAACCCCATACTTTTGTGATGAGCTGCTCCCTTGTGATAACAATCCCTTTATTCTCCATTAAATATAGTAGTATTTCATATTCTGTATGCGTTAGTGCAATCTCTTTTTTATTTACTTGGACAGTCCTAGAGGGCATATGAATTTGAATACCACCACTTTCAAGATAGTCACCTACCATTTCATTTTTCGGTTCTCGTTGACGTAATAATCTTTTGGCACGTGCTAATAAAACGAGTGGATTGTATGGTTTTGTCACATAATCATCTGCACCTAATTCAAAGCCTAATAACGTATCATCTTCATCAGTACGAGCTGTCAACATAATAATCGGGACATTTGAAGATTTTCTAATTCGGCGACATAATGACCACCCATCTAATTTTGGTAGCATAATATCTAATATGATTAAGCTAAGCTCATTTTCTTGAAACACTTTAAGTGCCTCTTCTCCATCTATAGCTTCCAAAACTGAATAACCTGCATTCAGAAAATAATCTTTAAGAATTTCTCTTAAAATATCCTCATCTTCTACAATTAATATTGGACCTGTCATTTTTATCTCCTGCTTAATTTATTTCATGTAATAACTTTATTCTAGCCAAATTAAAAGAACCTTAAATCCGCTTATTAATAAACTTTACATGTCCATATTAAGTCAGGAAACAAGCAGAATCAACGACATTAAACTATAGTAAAAAAACTTTATGCTACCTTTATCAAATCTTTATTTTATCTTCATATCAGACAAAATTGTGAAGTAAATAAGGAAAAATAAAGTGGACTACCTCTTAAAGAAATAGTCCACGAAAATAATCGATTATTTATCTAATTCAAAGGAAACTTCTCCAACACCCATCTCGGCGTTAACCGTCAATATTACCTTAGCATCCTCATATGCTTCATTTACATAAATGTTATCCCCTTTAGAAATAAATCCAACTACATTAGCTGTTCCAATTCCTTTTTCGATGGTGATTTTAACGCCAACCTCTGATGGTAAGTATACTGTAGTTTGCCCCACACCAGTTTCGATATCTGTTTCAAAGCTTTTTTCCCAATCACCACGTAAATCTATGGAAAGTTCACCTACACCCGTTTCAATATCTAAATCTTGAATTTTTAACCCTCGCAAATCTAGGTTTGCCATTGCTGCGCCGGTGTTAACCGATAAGTTTATAGGTATCTCATCCGTTAGCTTTAAATTCCACTCATTTTTTATTTCAGAAATTTTAAACCTATTTTGATCTTTGTGTTCAATTACAACTTCACCTATATCACGACGAAGATCATATTGAACTTGTGGTTTCAGCTTCTTTAAATTATATATGGCGCTACCCTCAACCCACTCTTTTGCACCTTTTTGAACCGTTATTTCACCTAAATCTAAATTTAGTTCTACATCTAATTCCTTCGCTTTATCCTTCTTTACAGAAATGGACTCTTCCTTATCTTCTTCAGTAACAAACGAAATACAACCCGATAGTATTAATAAGGTGGCACTGAATACCAAGCCGATTAAAAGTGGTTTCTTCATTTTAATTTCCTCCTCAATAAAAATCCCTATAAATACATTTTATTGAAAAAGGCAATTAATAATAACGACCCTCCGCTTTAATTTCATCTAAGACCTAAGACGTAGGGAGCACTATATTTATTTGACAAAGCATTAATTTTCTACGGCCTTTCCATCCCTCACTGCTTTTCTATATGTGCCATTTTCCTCTTCGATTGCAATTGCTTCTTTTGTACTGATGCCATTTATTGAGTAATATTTCGTTCCCTCTTCATATACGTTCGAGAAGTTCCCAGCATATGTTCCTTCTACATCCGAATATGTTGTTACTTCACCAAGCTCTTTATTAATATCTTTTACATATTCATCACTTATTTGATAAATGTAGCCATCCAAAGCCGCAAATGCAAAAGCCCACTCCTCAGATGTATTGTTGCTAATTTCTGTATCATTCTTTGCGCATCCTGTTAATAAAACTATAGAAATAATAGCAGTATACATAAAATAGTTAATTCTCAATCTAAATCCTCCTTTCAATACGAGGACAGTTTAACTCAAAAACTTTATTTTATACCTTTCATTTAATATTTCTATATACCTTCCAACACACACTCTCTAAAATGGATAATATAGGTTCATTACCCAATGTCAGGGGTGACATTTGATTAAAGTACTTTAAGATTTTATAATGCGTGTTGAGTGGAGCTGGGCGACTCCTAGGGAAATTAGCGTGAGGCCACTGAAAAAGTGTTTTTTCAATAAATTCTCTAATAAAAATCTGACCTGGGGATTTTGAGCTATGGCGTTCCCTTTCTGCAGGCACACCGTAAGCCGCAACCCTCGCTACGCGCGGTTTGTTGCGGCTTACATCTCGTGCTGTTCCTGCAGATGTTTTTTGTGCGAAAGCGAAGCGACAGCAACAGGAGTCTCACGCCGCCGCGCAAAATCCTTGAATAGTAGAATAATCCCTATGCAAAAAAATACTATAAAATAATTCTAATTTAGAGTTTTTCAGTGCCCTCAATTAGCGTCATAGATGAGACCCTGGAGCAAGGCGAAAATGTGGATCGAAGGCTAAATGGGTCACGTCCTGTGACAATTTATCTGCGTGAAAGCGGAGCGACAGCAGCACACGTCTTCGTAACCAACATCGTGTTAGCCTGAAGCTGGCTAATAGGACGCTCCTGGAAAGCGCCCAACCGGAACGGAAAGCACCGAAGAATTCTATTAAGTATTTTCGACTAAAGGAAGTGACTACATTGAGATTTAATAAACAACCAACATTAAATGAATTAATATTAGCTTTTTTAGTAGTTTTTATAACCATTGGTACGTCGGCCTATTATATTTTATCTTAACACCGAAAAATTCACTTGAATTGTATCAAGCCATTTCATTTGCAGATGATTTTGAAAAGGCACAAGGGCATATGTTAGAGGGATATGAAGCCAATTTCAAAAAGGAAGATTTCGAATTTATCAGTAGTTTGGGTACAAGCCCAAACAGCATCAGCCAGTTTACTCTTTTTGAATATGGTCATAAATCTTATGTATTTATGACAACGCCTGGTACAACAAAATTAAAGATCCTTGCCGTTGAGGAATTACCAAAAGATATAAGAGACTATTTTCTTGAAATAAACCCATAAAAATAAACATTCCAGAGGAAATTTCACTAGTCCCGATAAAAACATTAAAAAGACCTACGAATCAAGAGATTATTGATTCGTAGGTCAATGAAAACTACTATTTCAAAATTACAGGATACGTGAAAATATTTGAAGGTCCATAAAGCTCAAACACATTGTCTTCATGATTTACAGCTTGAATACTAATTTCAGAAAACCCAGCTTCTATCTCATAAGGAACTGCCACTAATTGAGCGGTATTAGATTCAACCACTACCTCAATCTGTTGGGCATCCATCTGTATCAACAACTTCTCTATTTCGTGCCCCTCTAGTAGTGGAATTATCAGCTGTCGAACATCTTTCAAATGAACAGCACTCATTAAATCCGTCTCACTTTGAATAAAAAAATCAATAGCATACCCTTTTCCATCATTCTTAAAAATTGCAACACCTTGTAATTCCCCTCTTGTAAAATAAGCTAAACGGTATTGATTAATCGTAATTGCATCATTAAATTGGGTATCTTTAGATCCTCCAAATGAGTATATACCCCAATCCAAAGATCTCAATATATCCGCATCATTCTTAACATAATATCGATAACCAATGTGTTCTGACATATTACCTAAAACTGCAATGATAATGATGACACTCAACAATAATTGCCATAGCCACTTTTTCGTCAATGCAAATATCCCGTAGAAAAAAGTTATAACTATTACTACTATTCCAACAATCATCCATGGTTGTTTTAACACTGTATAATCTTTCACTTTCCCAGAAAACTCAGGATAAGATTCTGTACTTGTTGTTGAGGTTTGATGGAAAATACTCTCGATACTATCTTGTGATAACAGTATATTCAGGCCTATTAGCAGACAGCCAGTTACAATTACAGTGACAACTAAGGGGATGATAAATTGCTTCCTTTTCGGTTTTATTTTTTGAAACGTTTCAGCTTGTTTTTCATTTGAAAACTTGCCTTCTTTATAGACATTGTTGATGGCATTACGAATTGGATCCATATTCAAATCCCCCTTCCTCTAGCGTCAAACCAACCATTTGGCGTGCTCTTCTTAGCCTTGTTTTGACAGTGTTTTCAGGTATATGTAGTGCTTCTGAAACTTCCTTTAGCGAGAAATCTGCAAAGTGGAATAGCAGTAATACATCTTTATACTTGGTTGAGAGCTTTTCAATCGCCGCAACTAGTAAAGCATCCGATTCGTTTGCAATTAGTGCGCTTACTGGATCAATTGAATTTCCCATTAATTTGCTCCAAGAATCAATCACTTGTAGCTTTTTATATTGCCAACTTGTTAGATAGCTATGACAATTATTAATCGCTATACGATACAAATACGTTTTAATCGATGATTCTTCACGAAATTGCTCCATTTTTTCATAGTATTTGACAAATGTATCTTGAACCACGTCTTCGGCTACTGACCAGTCTTGTACGTATGTGTAGCATAGTCGCATTAAATAATCACCGTATACTGTCATAGCTTCTGCTAAGCGAGCATCTTTCTGCTCTTTCATCAACTGGCTCGCCCCCTAAAGAATCATTTGTAGTTAGACTGATGAATAACAAAAAAGTTTCATGAAAAATAAATATTTTCCCATGAAACTTAATAACTGAAATTGTTTTCACTTTTCTTTTACACAAAAGGTATTTCTTTCTCCTCTAATAATGCCTTCAAATTAGTAAGTGAAGCATCATAGCCTCCCATGTTAAAAGAGACAGTTGTACCATCCTTATCTTCTTTCAAATAAATGACTATTAGGGTTTCCGGAACTTCCAGGTAAAACGAAAACTCCTCATTAATACTTACACTATTGATCGTTAAGGTCATCGGTAGCTTTTCCGATAATTGATTATGATCATTCGGCATTAATGTGAAAGTAATCTTTTCACCTGCAGCCAATTGAGGAATTTCCCAAGTCGAACCTGGCGCATACCATTGTAGTAACTGCTTTTCATCCGTAATAGCACGCCAAACAGTTTCAACGCTTGCATCAATCCAAATTGAACTTTGCTCTTCATCCATAACTGCTTCCTCCTTTATCTTAAATTCACTGTTTTCAAATTACACATTGTCCTAATATAATTATAATTGCATTTGTAAAAAAATCTATAATAACCAGTATTAAGAAATATAAAGAAGGAAGGAAATCACATGGCATATCAAACAATTTTATTCGATTTGGACGGCACATTGACAGACCCTTACCCTGGAATTTCTAAGAGCATTGCCTATGCATTAGAAAAAATGAAGGCACCTGCCCTCGATACACAAACATTAGCTTCATTTATAGGGCCACCACTTCTTCAATCCTTTCAAGAAATTTGTGGTTTTACAGAGAAACAGGCCACTGAAGCCCTAGGATACTATAGAGAACGCTACGCTAATAAAGGACTATATGAGAATTCTGTATTTACTGGTATTCCAGAGTTACTAAAAAGCTTGAAAAATTCCGGGAAAACGTTGGCAGTGGCTACTTCAAAACCAACTATTTTTGCAGAAAAAATTTTAGATCACTTTCAGTTGGCTCAATATTTCATTGTAATTGTTGGTAGTAATTTAGATGGTAGTCGTAATGAAAAGAGCGAAGTAATTCATGAAGTACTTACGCAATTAAATGTAGTCGCTAATGAATCAATTATTATGATTGGCGATCGCAAACACGACTTAATTGGCGCACAAAAAGAAGGTATTCACAGCATTGGTGTCCTATATGGGTATGGAAGTTTGGAAGAAATCGAACAGACAGGTGCCTCATTTATTGTAGAAAGCGTAGAAGATCTATTATCCATACTATAAAAATAAGATAGGAAACTATAAAGAAAACTATGTAATTAGAAGTATAAGGCTACGGAAATTGAGTTTAAGTAGCCGTTACTTCCATAAATCTATCTTTAATATCAAGACTGCTGTTTGCAACTATTTTGAAAGTCTTTTTGCAGTAGCCCATATACTACTAAATCATGATATTTCCCATCACGACATACATGTTCTTTTAAAGTCCCTTCATATTGAAGGCCTATTTTCTGCATAATTTTGTATGACCCAACGTTGGAACTAAAAGCTCTGGCGAATATTTTATGAAGCTTCATTTCTTCAAATCCATATTGTATGAGACATTTCGCTGCCTCAGTTCCGTAGCCCTTCCCCCAATATTCTTTTGCAATCCAATATCCAAGCTCACCACGTTTATAGATTGGTTGAATCATTAGATTAATAATGCCTATCAACTGGTTCGTCTCTATTTCGATAATTGCATATATTACTAGATTACCATTCTTTTGTGCGTCTAGAGCAAAATGTATGAATTCTTTGCCTGAGTCATTTGGAAGAGGATGCGGAATTGTTAATGTATTTTGAGCAACTTCAATATCGGATGCAAAAGCTTCTATTTGACTGGCATCTTCAAAAGTTAAATCTCTTAAGATGACATTGATACCTTCTAACATACTTTAACCCCCTCAAACTTCAATTCAAATAGCACTTTAACGATATAAAACTTTACTCACCTTTCATGGTTAATTAAGGTATAAAAAACCTCGCCAAACTAGTAAGGTTTACCAGATACTACTTTTGCTCATCTGTTTTTATTGCTGACAAGTGACCCTCACTATCAAGAATTAGAGTCAAATGATTACTCAATTCTAGCTTAACAGGGCTAACAATGGCCTTCTTTGAAGAGAAATACCAAGTACGCCCGCTTGGTCCTAACAATAAAAAGGTGCCATCTTCTTTTTCCCCCATAAAGTTCAAAGATTTTTCATCTAGTTGTGCATGTTTGCCGACTGGAATCCCTAATTGTTTCAGGGTTTCACCAACTAGTAAAACATCATCAGTTGTTACATTCATTTCGCCAATGTTTACGATCAAGTCTGAAGAGAAATACTCTTCATCTCTTGAAGGTGATACATCATGTTGCGCAATAAACTCCAATACATTTTCACATGGATCTAAAAAATAGACAGAATGTGCATTACTCCATTCGAAAAAAATTTCATCCGCACCATCTTCTTCTAACAATTCTACTTTTGCTCGCAACCATTCTTTTGCTTTTTTAAATAGATTGCTTGGAATATTAAACGCAAAATGATATTGTGTCTCTTCCATTTTTTCTGATTGGATAAAAGATAAAATACTCGTTCCGACTTGGACTTCGAACAATGTAGTAGTGCTTGTAATAAGTGGTAAATTCATTATCTCACAATAAAATTTTTGCATTTTAGTAAGTTGGTTTGTGTTTAAAATAGCCTTTTTTATATACATGGTATCCCCCTCATATTTCATATTATTGTAAACATCCAATGATTCTTTTACCTCAGCCATTAGTCTATAATCTAAGAAAAGACTTCACCTTGTAATAGTATGGTGAAATCAGGTCCTCATGTGGTCGAATGTCAACAATATTGTAGTAAAATCAGGAATAGATAATAACTATCCTTACAAAAAATACAAGCTCCTATAAATCCCATTTTTTAATGTACTATTCTTCTAGCCTAGTATATTAAGGTCAATAAAAAGACGTTGATTCAAGGATCAACGTCTTTAAGTACAATAAATCAAATATGTTAACATTCCCTATGGCAAATCCATCCCGCAAAAAGCCCCGTAGAATAAAACTGGGTTATATTTGTGAATCCAGATTCCTCCAGTAACCATTTAATTTTATTTTCAGGAATGAAAGAAATATTCATAATACCTTTACCCATTTCGTCCACTTTTGATTTCTCGTAGCCAGCATCTAGGAAAAAACTTTTCCATACGTTTATTCTGTCTTGAAGTTCTTCACCATCGGGGTCTCCGTACGCGCTAACGAGTACAAATGGAGCTCCCGGTTTCAAATTATCCTTAATGGTTTTGAGTAGCTTTATTTTCTCTTGCTCCTCGTTAACGAAGTGAAGTACTAAGATACAACTTGCCGCATCAAACTTTGAATCTGTAAGTGGCAGCTCGTCAGTTGTTCCCTGAAGAAGTCTGACACGGCTTTCCAAACCTAGTTGATCTGATTTATTTTTAGCAATCTGAAGCATATCTTCAGAAGGGTCGACCCCAGTAAATGTCCATTGTGGGTTAGACGGTCCCCAGGCAGAAAGTTCATTTCCCCCACCCGCTCCAATTACGAGCAAGGATGCTGCTTTTTCACCTAATTGAGCACGAAAATAAGATTGGACCATTGTGAATAAAGTATCATATGTGGGAATTGAAATTCGTGCATTCTTCTCATAGATAAGGGTCTTTTCGAAACTAAACGCAAATTGTTCTTTCATCATATACCAGCTCCATTGTTTGATTTCATATTGCCCGCCCCTTCACTAGCAAGGATCTCCGCAAAGAAAATTTCAATAATAATTAAATCAAAAACGTTCCATCGTAAGATCAGTATTCACTGCAAAAGCAACTTTACTACCATCGGCAGCAGCTAACATTAAAGATGATGGTCCGGACTTTTCAGTTTCTCCGGCAATATAAATATTATTTTGCGTTGTTCGCCCTGCACCATCTGTTACAACTACTCCACTTTCTTGTACTCCACACCCTAGCTGTTCAACAAATTTGTTTGGACGATAAAAAGAAGGCAATACAAACCCACCTGCTCTAAAAATGACATCCCCTGATTCAAATTCAATTTTTTCTAAATATCCTTCATTACCTATTAGTTTTTTTATTGGCTCAGATATTATTTTAATATTTCGTTTTTGTAATTCTTTGACACCTTCTTTAGATATTACAACTCCGTTTGTTAGTACAACTAAATCTTTCGACCAGTTGTAAACTAATTTAGCCATATGTAGTGCATTCTCTTCATTTTCTGCCATTACAATTAAAGGCTTATCTCGCAGCTCCCAGCCATCACAATAAGGACAACTAAAAAGGCTTTTTCCATAATATTCTCTAATGCTTGGTATAAAAAATACTTCTTGAATACCTGTGGCTAATATTATTTTTTCTGTAACAAACTCTTTGCCATCTGATGTTTTTACGATAAATCGATTATTCTCAGAATCCTTGATAATTTCAGTAACTGTTGTTTTGAAATAAGATACGGATGGGTAATTTTCCAACTCTTTTAATCCAATTGCCTTAAAATCATGTGGTTTAATCCCATCTCTTGTAAGAAATCCATGTGACTCTTGTGTAACTCTATTCCTATTGGTTCCATCGTCAAATACAGCAATTTTTCTTCTAGCTCTCCCTAAAGTTAAACTAGCGCTTAGCCCCGCTGGACCTGCTCCAACAATAATACAATCAAAAATATTCATATTTCTCCACCTTCGACTATTATATAATTTCTATTCAATTAAGGATATTGAAACTCTTTAATATCTCTAATGATAGGGTAAATAAAGTGGCTTAAGGAGCCACTTTCATTTGCTTAGCTATATCAACAATTTTTTGATGTTTTAATTCATTTAACATCTTTTCTTCAGCAGAAAAAATGACTTTTTGTATTAAGCACTCAGGATCATGATTTATACAATAGTCAAATAAGGCTGTAGGACCCTCAATGGCCTGGATGATATCTAAAAACGATATACTCTCCCAACCTGGTCTTAATTTATAGCCACCATTCGCACCAGAAATTGATTCTACCATCCCTGCTTTAACAAGTTTAGTCAATATTTTAGACAAATATGTAGTAGAAACCTCTTGACGTTCAGCCAGTTGATGCACACCTACATGTTTCTCTGGCGTAGTAATTGCGAGATATAACATTGTATGTAGTGCATAATTTGTTGCTTTTGAATATTTCATCTTTATAGTTCACCCCAATTAGAGATATCATGTGTCTACTATAGCTATTATAAAATTTTTAGTCAAGATAGATGTTTAACAATAAGGTCACTGAAAAACTCTAAACTAGGGTATTTTTATAGCATATTTTTGCAAAGTATTATTTTACTTAGCATGGATTTAGCCCGGCGGCGTGAGACTCCTGTTGCTGTCGCTTCACTTTCGCACAAAAAACACCTGCAGGAACATTATTTGCGACGAAAGCGTGAGTGAAACGTAGCGGCAGGAGTACGCACAAGCCGTAAGACGCAACAAACCGCGCGAAGCGAGGGTTGCGGCTTACGCTGTGCCTGCGGAAAGCGAACGCTAGAGCGCTAAATCCTTAAAGTCATATTTTTATTAGAGAATTTATTGAAAAACATTTTTTCAGTGCCCTCTTGAACAATCCAGTTTCAAAGGTAGCATATCATATTATTAACTTTGCGCTCTTCTTATCCTTCTTTTCCGAACAAATCGAATTGTCATCAATAGTAAACATATAAAGAGAATTCCATACACGATATCGGCATAAATATCTAAATAATAAACAATTCGTTCCCAAGAATCCCCTACTGCAGCGCCTACTTTCACCAATACTACATTCCAGGTCATTGTACCAAGTGTCGTTAAGAAGAGAAATAGCCCCAATGGCATACGAGCCATTCCTGCGGGCAAAGATATCAAACTTCGAATAAGCGGCACAAACCTACAAAAGAAAACTGCCACTACGCCATGGGACAAAAACCAATCATTGGCTTTGCGAATATCCCCCTTCTTCAATCTCAGTAAAAAGCCCCATTTACTTACCAAGGTTTCGAGCTTGTTGATGTCCACCGATCTTCCTATACCATATAAAACAAGAGCTCCAACTAAAGACCCCAACGTAGAAGCAACAATAACACCTGAAATTTCAAGGTCACTATGTGTTGTCATAAATCCTCCAAACGTTAGGATAATCTCTGAAGGAATTGGCGGAAAAATATTTTCAATAGTAATTAAAAAGAAAATCCCTATGTAGCCATACTGCTCCATCACATTGATGATCCAATTCTCCATTTATTTTTATTGATGCCCCCCGCAATTTGAATTTGCCATTACAAATCGAAATAAAATTTGGCTTTCATTATTTTATTGTTTATTTGCCACAAACAGTACTTTACCATTCATTTTGATGATTCAAAAGTGATACCTCTCAATTCATTTTCTAACATTTAATTAATAAACCGCTCGATTATCAGTTACGTTATTCTTTGTAGCTCTGTATAAATTAATAGCTCCTAACGCAACAGTAATTCCTACTATGTAAAGAGCTAACTGATAGCTATTGAATATATTGACCATTAAACCGAACATGGACGGTGCGATCACGATAAATAATTGATTTAAGGTTAAGGCTGAACTTACCGTTAAGCTTATAAAACGAGGATCTGATTGCTCTGTTACACAAGCAATAAACAATGAATACCAGCCAATTGCTACAAATCCTAATAGAAAACAGAATGGTAGCATCACTAATTTTGCATGCATGATCGGTGGCAAAATCACCGTAAGTACAACTGTAACAACCATTACTATAAACAATAATCTTTCTCTATTGTTCTCAAAGAATTGATCACTCAGCCATGCAATGACCACCCGTCCAATCATCCCACCTATTAGTACAAGACTTAAATACTTTCCTGCCTCTGTTAATGAGTAGTCCCCCTCTTGATGTAGATAACTCATAAAATGGGCAATGATGACCATCTGTAATGACATCATGACAATGCCTACAATATAGATTGGGTAAAGTTCCTTATTGTTTTTAATTGAACGCATTTTCTCCTTAAACGACACTGATTTAGTTGCTGTCACATTGCTTTCTTTTGGCTCATGATACGCGAATAAGAAAAGCAAACCTCCCGCAATGGCAACAATCCCTTGCACAATATGCACGGCTTGTAATTCAAAATGAAAATATGTATACGTTAATATGACAGAAGCTAAGGCTCCCCCAATCGGTATACCCGTCTGTCTGATTCCAAGTGCCAGTCCTCTATGTTTGTCTGGAAACCATTTCGCAATCGCCGTACTTCCACCAGTTTGAGCACTTCCATACCATACCCCAACTAAAAATAATAACAGAAGTAAGACCATATAATTGTTGACGAAAACTAGTGTTAGTGCAGAGAGTCCTAATAAAATCGCTCCCCATCCGATGATTAGTTTCTCTCCCTTTTTGTCCATCCAATATCCAAATAATATCATTGAAAACATAGGACCAATATTAACAGCTGAAACGATAAAGCCTGTTTGGAATGGGCTTAAATCCCATTCAATTTGATAAAATGTTGCGATTGGTCCCATACCATACGTCACAAACGTTGCTGCAGTCTGTGCAAGTGTAGCAACGACTACAATTAACCAATTATAATAAGCTTTCATACCAGTTCCTCCATTTTTTTTATTTCAACTATGCATTTGTTGTTAAATTGAGTTTACGCTGGATAACTAGTCGCGTAAAATGGAAGAAAGTGATAGTCTCTATCAAAATTTTTAATAGGGTGTGTAACAAATATTATGAACATCGAAGAAATCGTACTAAAAATAGAATTATTAAACCGTCAAAATTTGAGTAAATCCGCCGAAATCACCAACTATACGCAATCTGCCCTAACATCTAAAGTGAAAAAAATGGAGAAAGAAATCGGTCAACCTGTCTTTAAACGTACAACCCAAGGTTTAAAAATCACCAATGTCGGAATTCAATACAAAAACTACCTTGAACTCATTACGCATGAGTACAAGGAATTTTTACAAACTATTGGTTCTGAGCAAGCTAACATGAAAGTAAATATTGGTGCATCACATACAACCATCAAAATTTATGGTGCTTCTATCGTCAACGCATTAAATAACAATAACATTCCATTAGATGTTGATTTCACCGTAGAATCTAGTAATTCCATAAATGAAAAAGTCCACAATGCCGAAATGGATTGTGGACTCACAAGTAAACCAATAAAAATCTATCATGATTTAAACTATGACATCATTGCTACTGAAACATTCGAAGTAATTTCAAACGATTCCCATATAATTAACTTTAATGAGCGTATCCCCCTTACCCTGCTCGTATTGAGCAAAGGTTGTATGTATACTCGAGCAATCGTCGAATGGCTTGAGGACAATCAAATTTCATATAACCTGAAAGAAATAAAATCAGTAAGTAGTATTCTTGATTTTTTACAAATAGACAATTCTATTGCTGTGTTAAATACCAAACTGATTGAACTCTACAATTTTACAAATATCAACACTTATAATTTGCCACTGAATAATGTGATACATACTGTTTTCATGTACAAAAAGAGCGAAAATACTCAGAAAAATATCATTCAATTAAAAAATGTTATTCAATCTATTCTTTAGTCCTCCTAAACCTTAAAATACATCGTTCCATTGAGCTTAATGACTTTACAAGATATTACTGTAATGTTAAATTTAATTAAATTAATTGTGTACAAATTGTGAAATGGGAGTTATTGATTCTTATATTATTAATAACTGACCTCCTACAAAACTATTAATATCTTAATAGGGCAAACTACATAAAAAAGGAGCTTACTTATGAGAAATAGCAGAGGTATTACAAGTAGCATATCATTTAAATTGTTTGTATTGGTTTTCTTTTTAGTTGCTGCAATTGGTTCTACAATTGGTATTACAAACTATTACTATGCAAAAAAAGAATTAATTACTAGCGGAAAGTTGGATTTAGCACATTTAACAAACTCCGCAACTGAAGTACTTAATTTGTTGAATGATGAGGTAGAGCAAGGAACTATTACAAAAGAAGAAGCACAAGAAAAAGCGCGTTCTATTTTACTCGGCCCTACTGTAAAGGGTAACTCTCTTCTACACGACTACAGTAAGTCCAATTTTCTTTATAAAAATGAAGGCTATTTATTTGCCTATGATTCAGATCATCGTGTTACATTACACCCTGTTATTTCATTAAACGAAGATCGAACAAACTTTCAGAATAACCGTGAGCAATATGTTGTTCAAGATTTAGTAAGTATTTCTCGATCTGCTACATACGAAGATCATTTTTATGAATATAGCTGGATTAATAAAGAAGGTGAAAAGGAACGCGAAAAAATTTCTTATATCACGTATTTTGAACCATGGGATTGGCATATTGGCATCGGCGCTTATATGGATGAATTTTACGCTCCCCTTGCCAAGTTAAAGTGGATCACTACCCTATTAACAGTATTTGCAGTTGTACTAGGGTTAGCAATATTCTATTTTGCATCGAAGAAAAAATTTGCATTACTACGTGACATTTCACAATCTTCACTAGAAATTGCAGATGGTAATTTAACAGGTAAACAACTTCCAGAATCAAACGATGAAATTGGTCAGCTTGGAACATCCTTCAATCAAATGACCAAAAATATACGTAACTTACTATTGGATGTACAACAAACAAGCGAAACACTCCTATCATCAGCTAGCGAGTTATCAGCAGTTTCCGAACAAACGTCTGCCAGCAGTGATGAAATCGGGGCTGCCCTGACAGAAATTGCTACAGGCGCGATTGGTCAAGCATCTAATTTAGATGAAACAAATAAAAGCTTAGACCTCTTAACTACATCAATTGAAAAGATGAACAATCAAAATCAACAGATTCGAGATATAACGACTATTTCTGAAGAAGCGACAGCTAAAGGAAAAGACATCGTCACGGTTTTAAAAAAATCCAATGACGAATCGGCTGAAGCATCTGAACAAATAAGTATCGGCATTACCAAGCTCTATAACCAACTTAAAGATATTTCAAAAATTACAGACACGATTAATAACGTCTCCCAACAGACCAATTTGTTAGCCTTAAATGCAAGTATTGAAGCTGCACGTGCAGGTGAACATGGCAAAGGATTTGCGGTCGTTGCAGAGGAGGTACGAAAATTAGCGGAAGAATCACGGACATCTACACAGCAAATTCAGCAAATGATTGTGGGTATTGAAAAAGAAGTAGAAGTGACGGTTTCAGCCATGGCTATGACCTATACCCTCTCTAGTCAATTACATGATGCAGTCAACGATACAGAAACTGAATTCAACAAGATTTCAAACACTGTCCAAGATATGGCTGTTGGCATAGTGCACTTAAATGAAGAAATTTATCAGGTGACTGCACAAAGTAAAGTGATCATTGATGCCATTCAAAGTATATCTGCAATTTCTGAACAAACAGCCGCTTCTTCAGAAGAAGTAACTGCATCAATCGATGAACAAATCAAAGCTATTCACAGTGTGACGACATTAGCCCAAGGTTTAACGGAGTTAAGTGAAAAAGTAAATAATACGCTAGGGAAATATCGGTTATAAAACATAATTGACTTAAAAAAGCGCCGACAATTGTCGGCGCTTTTTTTATACTTTACTTTTGAAATCTACTGTAATAACGACTTTATACTTTCGATTAATAGGAACATCCCTGTACAAATTAAAAGGATATATGTAAATAGCCTGAAAATTTGTTGATTAATCCTTTTGAAAATAATTTGACCGATATACAAGCCAATACATACGATGGGAATTGCATAAAGACTTGATTGCCATATTAGTATGCTCGTTCCCGTGAAGAGGATTTGTGTTAGTAGGCTTATGCAAAATATAAAGAGAAAGAAAGCTAGAGTAGTTGCTCGAAGGTGCTCTTTTTTTATGTTTGTTCCTGTAAAATATAGTAATAATGGCGGTCCCGGCATACCAATACTTGTCGTCAGTGCACCTGAGACACCCCCAACAATGAAATCCCTCATTGGTGTTGCTTTCATCTTGAAATTACATATTAATAAGAGCGTTAATAATAAAAGAAGTACGCCCACGACCAATTTTATCACTGTAATATTACTCAACATAAAAATTATAAAACCAAATGGAATACCAACTATACTTCCTAGCGAAATTCTTTTTAATAGCATTTTATCAATATCTTTTCGTATTCTCCATATTAATATTGTCGAGATGATTAACGATAAGATGATGTTTATTTGTATAGCTTCTTGTGGAAGAAATAGCATTAACAAGAACGGTGTCGCCATAATGGAAAAACCAAAGCCGGTACTGGCTTGCAATATGGTAGCTACCAAAATGATACATATAAAAATGAATATAGTCTCCAATACAATCCTCCTAACAAATAATACACTTACTAGTATTCTATCATTTTGAGATTAATTTTTTCATTAGGTTGGAATACACTATGTCCTTCTCATATTGTGCTCTTGTTAGACTATCCTCTTTTGGATCTTCATTACTACAATAGATAACACCATTGTTAAGTTCGAATGTTAATACGATTTTTGTTAATTGCAGCAGGAGGTTTCACCTCCTGCTAGAAATGCAAGCGAACCGGGCCCTCGCGGATATAGAGGATCCTGATTTTAAGCACTGATTAGTGTCCTTAAGTTAATAACCTTTTCTCCATTCACAAATCATAATTAACTTATTGTCTTGTAGTTCTGCATGTAGGTCTCCACCCATCTTCACCATTAAACTTTTAGCAATCGATAAACCTAATCCTGTACTTTTTCTTGTTCTTGTTTTATCAACTTTATAAAAACGATCAAAAAGATACTTCAAATCATGTTCACTAATTTCATTTGCTGAATTACTAATTATCACTTGTATGGTACTTTGCGATTTTTTTAGTCGAATGACTACATTGCCATTTGAATGTTTTATAGCATTGAGAACTAGATTTTCTATCACTCGCTTAACTGCAGACGGATCAGCAATTAAACTCATCGCTTCTTCTGGAATATGAATGACTGGCTCAAGATTTTCTTGATTGAATTGTTCATAAAAACCTACTAATACTTCTAATACTAAATTGTTCATGTTAATCTTCTCATTCTTCAGCGGATAATCTGCAGACTCAATAATAGATAATTCAAAAAAGTCTTCCAATAAGACCTTTAATCTCAATGCTCCACTTTTAACAATTGCTGTATACTCGCTTTTTTCCTCTTGCGATAAATCGTCCAATTCTAAAAATTGAATATAGCCTAATATTGAGGTCAGTGGTGTACGAATATCATGTGAAATATTGGCAATGGCCTGCTTCAATTCATTTTCTTTTCTTCGTTTCTCAGCATTTGCTTGTTTCTTTACATCAATTTGGGCGTTGATCTCGATTGAGAGCTGTTCGAGATCTTTGTCAAAAAAAGCTAAATCTAATTTCTTGTCCGTTATTTTGTTGTTTAACTCATGCAACTGCTTTCGAGCTCTTTTTATCTCCCTTTTAAGAAAATAAAAGCGAGTGAGAAAAAATACAGCTACAATTATAGATATTACCGTAATATAGATGATCTTCCTCACCCCTTCCTCTATTACTTAATTTCCTTCTTCTGAAAGACAATACTGCCTATTATTGCAAAGATAATATAAGTAATTAATGGAACAACCCATAAATTAAGTAATTCCTCACTACCTACCTTGAATTTGGTGGTATCCAAAAATAGCTTGAACACCGAATGGTTAAAGATCGTTTCGAATACAGTAAACTCTTGGCTTAATGCGTATAGAATACTATCAATAAGAGTAAAAAATATGATTAGAAACGCAATCGTTTTACCGCTATCTGTGAAAATGATTGCTGCAACCGCCATAATGGAAGCAAATGCTAAAGCGTAAAGGATAGTTAGTCCGATAGTCCGAACAATATAAGATAATTCTGGCATGTCATTAAACCCTGAAAATACGCTTCCCACTATAGTCATAAAAATAGGAAATGCCAATGAAATAACAACTGCCCCCAGAGAAAAGGCCATTAATTTAGCTAGATAAATACGGAGTCTGCTATTACCTGAGGCACCTATACTTTTCATTGTTCCAATGGAGTACTCACTTGAAATAAAGAACCCAGCAAGAATACAAGGAACCAGTCTCGTAATGTAATTATTACCACCAAGTGCTATATAAGCATATAATTCGTTCACTGAAACGGCTTGTGCATTAAATGTGCCATCATCAAAGAAAATAAGCATTGGATAGAAGGCACCTGATAGAGCTAATCCAATAACTAATGTCCAAAATATACGATCTTTTCTTAACTTAAATAATTCTGATTTTACTAAATTACTCACTTTGAGCACCTCCGATAAGATTGGTAAAATACGTTTCCAAATCTTCACCCATCGGCATGAATTCTTCGATCGTCAATCCTTCATTTGAAAGTGTTTTGGACACCTTACCTGGAGCATCCAAATAAGCAAATAGTTTTATCGTGCCATCAGGTAAAACTTCATAATTAGTAGTCCCTAGTTGCATCTCAAAAATTGTTGTAGCTTTATCTGGATTATCCACTTTAATATGGATATAGCGTTGGCATTTCTCGTTCAGTTCATTTGACGTTAGTTGCTCCAATAATTCCCCTTTATGAATAATTCCATAGTGAGTAGCCAGCAAATGGAGTTCGCTTAAAATATGGCTAGAGATTAATATTGTAATGCCAAATTCTTGATTCAATTTTTTCAATAACTCTCGAATTTCTACAACGCCCATTGGATCAAGCCCATTTATCGGTTCATCTAGAATTAAAAACTCAGGATCTCCTAATAGAGCAATGGCAAGGCCAAGTCGTTGTTTCATCCCTAAGGAGAAATTCTTCGCCTTCTTTTTCCCTGTATCTTGAAGTCCTACAAGCGTAAGCGTTTTATCGATGCATTCTTTCCCCGGTATTCCTTTTAACAGTCTGTGCGCTTCTAAATTTTCAGTCGCCGTCATATGTGGATACAACGCTGGGCCTTCAATAATCGCCCCAATTCTCTTTCTCGCTTCGATTAGTTCACGTTCATTACTGTGCCCGAATAGCTCCAGATTCCCTGCATTCGGAAAAGCAAGACCTGTAGCAATTCGGATTAATGTGGATTTACCAGCGCCATTTTGCCCGATAAAGCCATAAATTGAACCCTTTTCAATTGATAGGTTCACTTTATTAAGAGCAAATTGATGTTTATATTTCTTTGTTAAATTACTTGTTCTAAGTACATAATCACTCATATCTAGTACCTCCCTTATATAATGCTTTTAGTTTATAAAGGAAAACATAAGAAAGGCATAAGTTAACTCTTAAGAAAACCTTAAGTTTTACAATTATTTTCGTGTATTCTGATTTCCGATTCAGATTGTAGACATTGATTTAACTACTATTCCACTGCTTATTATGTATCCCTCTTTTATTTTTAATACGATTGAAGCATTTTAAAATGGGCGGAATTTGGGGAACATGTAACTTTTTGCTGGTGTACATCGAGGTACACTGGGGTACAAATAAACCGGACAGGTGTACTATACAAAATCCTACTGATAACAATAGGAAAAATCACTATACTAAAAAGCCACTCAAGGGGCTTTGAACTCGTCTATTTAATTGTATTGTGGTAATACTGTCGAAAGCTCATTTGCAGGTACACGTTGAGCTGAACGTGCTTGTTATTGTAATAGCGATTGTGTAAGTGTATTTCCGTACACTTTTAATCTTGGATATTACTAAGCTAATTTTCAAGGATTGATGCTAAACTTTCCGCAAAACATAAAACCAGAGTTAATCTACAAAATGTAGAATCAACTCTGGTGACGAAGATAATAGAAAGTAACCTTTCTTTTATTTGTGGTCTAACATTATTTTATTAATTGTCTCATGATAATTTCTTCGCCAATACGTCCTATTAATCTCTTATTTGTATCTTCAAATCCTACTTTTAAATATAGTTTTTGTGCTGGTATATTATCTTTGTCTACAACTAAAACAATTTCATCGCAATTAGGAAATTCCGTTTTAACAAACTCAACTAGTAATGTCATTCCTTGTTTTGCGTAACCTTTTCCTTGTTCAGTATGATTAATTGATAGTGCAGTTAATAGCAAAGCATTCAAATTATTGGAGTATTTCTTTACTCTTTCATTTGAATTTAAGAGAAAGAAACCAACGGGTGTATTATCACTTAAAATTACAATACGATACTGTCCTTCATTAATTTTCTCAAATTTGCTTGGAAGTGCAGAAAATTGTTTTTGTTCTTCTGTAAGTACAAAAGAGTTCAACCCTTCCATATATTTACTTGAAAAATGCTTTAATTCAACTTTTTTCAATTTTTCCATAACATAATTCTCCATTCATTTTTTCTATACTTTACCACTTAATTAGGTTTTCGTCGTCAATTTATTTGAAATTTCAAAATGATACCGGCGTTAGAAAACAGCATTGAATGAAAATGGGCACTACGCCCCCATCAACATTTGTTTAACTATACAGTCTCTTGTGCGAATAATCGTTGTACTTGATAGTTTCATGTGCTTGCCAGTAGCTCTCATGCTATCACCATCTAGCAATCTATGAAGTACTTTCACCTCTCTGTCGCCAATCACAAAAGGAATGCGTTTTTGCACCACTGCAATCTTTTCCTCATACTCCTATATGCGATAATTTAGTGCATATACACGAAATTGTACTTCTGCAAACACCGGATCACTTGTACCTTAAGTAAATTTTGGGGGACAAATTGGGGTACGTAATGCTCGTATCCCCCTCCCTCCCTTATTGAGAAAGCATAGTTTGCTTGATAGGTCTTAAGAAAACCTTAAGTTTTTAATCGGTACCCCATCCCCCAGATTGTCTCTATATATTCTTCGTTTGGATTAGCACTAGATAGCTTACTTCTGATATTACTCATGTGAACATTAATTGTATTGTCATCCCCATGAAATTCCTCATTCCATACACTTTCAAACAAGTTTGCTTTAGTGAAGACTTTATTAGGTGAAGACATAAGAAGAGCCAAAATGGAGTATTCTCGTGCAGTCAAAATAATATCTATACCATTTACACTTACCTCTTTTGAATCCGTATCAATACAAAGATCCTTATGCCTTAACACCTTATTAACGACAGGCTTACTTATTTGCCGAAGCCTTCGTAAATGTGAATCAATCCTCGCTGATACTTCCTCAATATCAAAAGGTTTCGTAATATAATCATCCGCACCTGTTCGTAAAGCATCGATTTTCGTCTGTAGCTCCATCTTTGCAGAAATAATAATGACTGGTAGATGATATTGCTCACTTAATTTCGCTAATATTTCTTCACCGTTCATTCCCGGGAGCATCAAATCTAGTAGTACCATATCCCACTCTTGCTGTTCTAAATAAATCATTGCTTCTGTTCCAGAAAAAGCTGCTTGAGGTATATAGCCACTATTTCTTATAATGCTACATAATAATTGATTTATATCATTGTCATCTTCAACTACCAAGATTTTTATTTGTTCATTCAATTGATCTTCTCCCCTTCTTATTGATTAGTATAACGATTTAGTTCCATTCAAAAACTTATATGAATGATTATATAAGTGTCAATCAAAAGACCGATATATTCTAAACGTAAGAAGAGGTGTAAATAAGATGTTTGCAATTTTCACGAGAACACTTTATGATGTTTTAGGCGTTTAAACTGGCCCACCACATACGTAAAAAGTTACATAATAAAGGTATATTATTTTGACAGCAGTAGACACTACTAACTACCTTATGTGGGTAATAACAGTAGTGTCTTCAGACAGCCCATTTGTAAAACAACGTTAAAAATTAGGTAAATAAAAGAAAATCGAACTAATAAACGGATTTAACATCAATAATATTGCATTATCTTGATGTTTCTTGAAATTCAATCTTTACCATTTGTTCAGTTTCGGTAGTATATTCAATTCTTACAAAAACGCCAAATTCGTGGTCACCATCTTTTAACCAAAGCTTAAACTTTTCAATTGTAGATGCTTCTTTAGACTCCCTTCCCTCATGCAAGTAGTCAATAATCTTCGCATTTGGATACTTTGTTTTAGTTTCTTTAATTGCGAGTTGACCCCATTTAGCATAGGATGGAATTTCTTGTTGTGCATGGGCAGTAATCTGGGTTTGTATTGGTGCTATATTCGTTGTAAGTACGGCACCAAGTGCAATGATTATTTTCCGCAAAATTGGCCTCACCTCCTTTTTTATAGGATGAGTTATTTGCTTTTTATCATGCCATGTTGAGTACAATTTTTAAGCCTTACTTTATATGCTAAGTACTAAGAGTTTTCTTGAAAGAACCGAGATTCATCACTACATGCATGAACATGCCTACAACCAAAATGCGTCCCATCACGATTGGATTCTTCAACTAACAGGACCGTCATAAGTGGTAGTTGCATCACATTCTCTGCAAGTCTAGAATCCTCATCTTGTTGGATTACGATTTGCTCGACATCGTCATTACTTTCTTGACAACTAAACTGTTCATCCGTGCAGGTAAGTACATTTTGGTTGTACCAACTTTTCAAGTAATCTTTACAGTGGTTTATGCCAATTCGCCAAAGCCACGTTTTTACGGTCGAATTACCTTTATATGTAGGGAGTGCCTGATAACACTTCACGAAAATTTCTTGTGTTAAATCTTCAGCAATTGCCTGATTTTTTACATAAGCATACACAAGCTGCAACAACTCTTGGCCATAGGCTTGCATAATCTCATCTATGTTATGCACCTGAGCATTTTCAAGCGATAATGTTAAGTCATCCACGTTCGTACCTCCTTTTCAACTATTAGACGAGGCCCAAATAACAAAAGTTTGCATTAAAAAGAACAATCATACTTTAACTGATGATTGTTCTTTTTAATTATTTACTAATATTCACATCGTATCGTTTTCTAAAAGTAGTTTTTTCTGTAGATTGCTGTAAATTCCTTGTCGCTTCATTAACTGTTGGTGATTGCCTTGCTCCACAATTTCACCTTGCTGAATTACAAGAATTTGATCAGCATTTTCAATTGTTTTCAAACGATGTGCAATAACGAAACTTGTTCTTCCATGCATCAAACGCTGCAACCCTTTTTGAATATCAACCTCAGTCTGCGTATCAACGCTCGACGTTGCTTCGTCCAATATTAAAATATCGGCATTTTCTAAAATCGCTCGAGCAATTGCTAGTAGCTGACGTTGCCCTTGACTTAGATTCGCCCCACCGGCTTGGACTGGCGTATCATATTGCTCCGGTAAATATTTAATGAAGTTATGCGCATTAGCAATTTTCGCTGCTTCCTCTACTTCTACATCCGTAGCGTCTAGTTTGCCAAAGCGAATGTTTTCACGAATCGTTCCCGAAAACAGGTACGTATCTTGCAATACTACACCTACTCGCTTGCGAATTGTCGCCATTTTATAATCTTGTATATTGTAATCGTCAATGAGAATTTCACCTGCATCCACATCATAAAAGCGTGTTAGCAAGTTAATAATCGTCGTTTTCCCGGATCCAGTTGGTCCAACAAGAGCAACCGTTTCACCCGCTTTTGCATGGAAGCTAATATTTTTCAGCACTGGCTGATCTTCTACATAGCTAAACGACACATCCTGGAACACGACATCTCCTACTAAGCGCTCACAATCTCGTGCCCCTTCCTTATCTGCTATTTCTGACGGTTCATCTAAAATTTCAAATACACGCTCCGCTCCAGCAATTGCTGACTGAAATGTATTTAGTAAAGTAGACAACTGATTCAATGGACGGAAAAACTGACGGGTATATGTCACAAACGCCGCAATGACACCAACCGTGACAACCCCTTTTACCGCTAATAATGCCCCCGTACCAATGACAACCGTAAGTCCTAGGTTATTCATGAAATTGTTAATGGGACCAAGTAAACCAGACGTAATTTCTGCTCGCTGTGCCGAGTTACGTAAAGCTTCATTTTGTTTATGGAACGTTTCAATGGTTTGCTGCTCTTTACCAAACAACGTCACAACTTCTGCTCCAGTAATCATTTCTTCGACATAACCATTTAGTTTTCCTAAATCCCTCTGACGTGCCACATAGTTTTTACTACTCCGTTTAACAATTTGCTTTGTTGTAAAGACTATTAACGGAATAATAATAAGCGTAACAATTGCTAGTTGCCAGCTTAGGGAAAACATTGCAATACTAACACCTATAACTGTCAAGATAGACGATACAATTTGCGTGACACTTTGCGCCAAAGCGGTATTTAAATTATCGATATCATTTGTCACACGACTCATTAAATCCCCTAGTGCGCGTTTATCGAAAAATTTCAGTGTCAATGTTTGGAGTTTATTAAATAACTCTAATCGTAGTGTGCGGATTGTTTTCATCGACACATGAATCATGACATAGGTTTGTAGCCAAGTAAAAATAGAGGCTACTGTGAAAATCGCGGCTAGCACAAGTCCAAGTCGAATTGTCCCAGCTATGTCCTTTTTCATAATGTACGCATCGACAATATGCCCGATTAAATACGGACCTGCAAGACTAAGAAATGTAGAGGTAATTACGAAGAAAATCGAGAAATACAGCCCTACTTTTTGTTGTTTCAAATATTGCCAAACACGTAGAATTGTTGCTTTTTGGTTTATGGCCTTTTCAGCAGGACCACCAATGCGAGGTCCTCGGCCAAAGTTCATTTGTTTTGGTTGATTTTGACTCATAGTTGTTCACCAGCCTTTTGTTGCGATGCGTAAATAGCTTGATAGGCCTCGTTATCTTTCAATAATTGTTGATGTGTTCCTTGTCCGACAATTTCGCCGTCTTCCATTATTAAAATGTGGTCTGCTTGCTGAATCGATGCGATTTTTGATGCCACAATAAAGGTTGTCGTATTAGGGAAATTTGTAGCAATTGCCTGTTGCACATGTTTCTCAGATGCACTATCTAGCGCTGATGTCGTATCATCTAGCACCAAAATCGCAGGTTGTCGTACAAATGCACGTGTTAACGCTAGACGCTGCTTTTGCCCACCAGATAAATTCGTTGCCCCCTGTGATAACTCATGCGCCCAGCCATTTTCAAGCTTGTCGACAAATTCCGATGCACAAGCCGCATCAAGTGCATTTTGTAGTTCCTCTATTGTTGCGTCGTCCTGACCGAGACGAATATTTTTTTCAATCGCACCTGAAAAGAGCATTGCTTTTTGAGATGTAAAGCCAATATGTTCACGTAATGTCGTTAGTGCATACTCTCTTAATGGCTTACCATCAAGAAGTATCTCCCCGCTTGTTGGGTCAAATAGACGTGGCAGTAGTTTCACTAACGTTGACTTACCACTACCTGTTTTTCCGATAATACCAACTGTTTGCCCTGCTTTTACAGAGAACGTCACATTTTTCAATACATCTTCGGCAGTTTCATAATAACGGTAGCTAACATTTTTGAAGTCAACTGCACCTTGAATTTTTGGTGATATAGCATTTTCTGCTTCTCTCACCGCTACCTCTCTATTTAGTACATCGACAATACGCTCTCCTGAAGGTATGGCACGTGCAATTTGCATAAGTACCATACTTGATGACATCAGTCCGTTTAAAATGATTGTCAAATAGTTAATGAAAGCCAGGATTACTCCGACTTGTAGCGTACCCGCTTCGACTTTAATTGCGCCCAGCCATAGTGCCGCCACAATACCCAGGTTCACAACAAACATCGTAATTGGTACAAGTAAACCAACAACTTGCTCTGCAGAAATAAAACGTTTTGTCAGTGTTTCATTAAGCACGCCAAACTGATCTGCTTGTTGCTGTTCACGACGAAATGCCTTGACCACTCGAATCCCTGCTAAATTTTCCTGTAACTTCGTATTTACACTGTCAATTGCCTCTTGTACTCTACGATACAAAACACCTGAATATTTCGTGAAAAAGTACATGGCAATAATTAAGATTGGCACAATAACCAGTAAAATCGAAAACAGTTCTCGAGCTGTCACAAAAACGATGACAACCGCACCAATAAATAATAGCGGTCCACGCACAAAAATACGCAACGTCATCATGAACGCGCGTTGAATGCTTTCTACATCACTCGTTAATATCGTAATGAGCTTCCCTGTCGTAAATGCATCTCGTTCCTTTGCTGAGTACGTCATCATCTTCTCAAATAATGCTTCTCGCACATCCGATGCAAAGTGAATCGCTGCCTTAGAACTAAAGTAAGAACAGCCAATGCCTCCTACAAGGCCGAGCACTGCACTCCCTAGCATCCAACCAAACATCGTCAGCACATACGCATTGTCACTGTTCGCTATACCAGTATCAATCATATGCTGCATAATCGTTGGCTGAATTAAATCCATTGTGACTTCTAATACCATCAGAAGTGGCGCAATGATTGTAAAAAATTTATAAGGCGCTAAAAACTGCCCTAATTGTTTGATTGCTTGCATTCATTCGTCTCCGTTTCTACTAATAGAATCTGTTTTTAATTATAACTGAAAAGTATTCTCATTTGGTAAAAAAGTTTTTCGAGGCACGTAATATATTGAAATTTCTTTACTAAATGTGACTCCAAGAGAACGTTTAGGAGCTTAGGCTTTAATGAAAGGTTAAGTTGTTCTGGGGATTTATTAAGCTGTTGATTTAGAATAGAATTTTACAAAAAATTTAGACAAAAAAATGAGGAAAGATATCAACTCTTCTTCCCTCACCTCTTATTAAAATAGAAACGTTTCATATTACCTTATGAATGACAGTCATAATATGATCGCTTTTTCAGCTGGTCAATCTTAAAATGGGAATTCACGGTCTATTGTTTGTACAGATACCCACTTTGTTTCTGTAAATTCTTCTACTACCCATGGGTTACCGAAGCGACCCATACCTGAGTTTTTCACCCCACCGAATGGTGAGCTTTCAATGGCATTTACTGTTTGGTCGTTGACGTGTGTCATGCCGAATTCAAGACCTGCAGCTAGCTCTTCACCTTTTGCTAAGTCAGATGTGAAGATAGCAGAGCTTAAGCCAAATTTCGTATTGTTCGCTGCTTCAATTGCCTCTTCATCAGAAAATACTTTAATAATAGAAGCGATTGGCGAGAATAATTCTGTCTGCGCTAGCGTACTATCAGGTGATACGTTACCAAAGATTGTTGGCGTTAAAATGTTGCCCACGCGTTCGCCTTCTAATAATACTTCAATGCCATCTTTTTTCGCTTCTTCAATAAAGCCAAGTGCTTTTTCAAGTTGCGTATGGTTTATTAGGGGGCCAATCACTACAGACTTATCTCTTGGGTCACCGATTGGTAATTTTTTTGCATGTGCTATGAATTTTCCAACGAATTCATCGTAAAGTGAATCATGAACGATAATCCGGTTTATCATCATACATATTTGACCTTGATGTAGGAATTTACCAAAGATTGCTGCTTTTACAGCTTGATCAACATCCGCGTCCTTTAATACGACAAATGGCGCGTTACCACCAAGCTCTAATGCTACGCGTTTTAATAAACCGCCAGCTACTTTTCCGATATGGTAACCGACAGGTGTTGAACCGGTAAAGCTAATTAATCTTACAGATGGATGTTCAATCATTAAATCGCCAATCTCATAAGGCATAGTTAAAATAACGTTGAATACACCTGCAGGAATACCCGCTTCATCGAACGCTTTAGCGATGATTGTCCCACCTGTTAACGCTGTTTGAATATCACCTTTATGCACAACGCTGTTACCTAACATAAGCGCTGGTACGATTGTACGCATTGATAAAAAAAGCGGGAAGTTAAATGGTGAAATTGATGAAATAACACCTAGTGGTTTGCGGTAAGCTTTGTTGATTTTACCTGGTAACACTTCAGGTAACTCGCGGCCACCCAATGAATCAACATAGTTGAACGCTTCTTGAATACAGGCAATTGTTAGGCCGACTTCCACTTTCCCTTTAATGTATGTTGAACCAGATTCCTGTGCTAGTATTCGAACGATTTCTTCTTCGTTGTCTGTGAAGAAGACAAGTACTTTCTCAAGCACTTTTCGACGTTTTGCTGCATCATTTGCCCATGCCACATATGATTTATTTGCTACTTCATATGCGTGTTGCACCTGCTCTTTTGAAGCAATTGGGAATGTTGATAGCGCTGAGTCATCGTATGGGTTTGTTAATGTAGATTGTTTGTCACTCTTACCGCTAATCCATTCGCCGTTAATATAGTTTTTTGTTAAATCTTTAAAATCGAACATGCCCTTTGCTCCTCACTAATTACGCTTTATATTCTTTATCTAAAATTAAAATTGGTTTAATTGTAGAACCATTTTTAGAATCTTTAAATGCTTGTTCCACCTGTTCTAAGTCGTAGAATTTAACTAGTTTTTCCATTGGGAATTGACCGTTTTTAAAGAACTTAACTAGTTTTGGAATGAATAATTGTGGCACAGCATCGCCTTCGATAACACCTTGTAATGTAATAGCGTTTAACAATAATTCGTTTGTTACATTGAATGTTAAGTCGCGTTTACCAACTGCAACAGTTGCGCAAACACCTTTTACGCGTAAGCAACGAATCGCAGCAAGCGTTACTTCTGGTACACCTGTCGTTTCTAATGAGTAATGTGCACCTTTGCCATCTGTAATTTCTTTAATTTTTTCAGTTGGGTTTTCTTTTGTGCTGTTGATAATATGTGTTGCACCTAATTCTTTTGCAAGTTCAAGACGGCTATCATGAATATCCACGGCAATAATTGGATCGCAACCTGCAATTTTAGCAGCCATTAAACCACTTAAACCTACAGCGCCTGTACCGAAAACAACAAGGCTTGTACCTGGTGCTGGAGCAAGGGAGTTTAGTACAGTACCACTACCAGTCATTAAACCGCAACCAAATGGGCCCAAGTAACGTAAATCTGCATCTTTATCAACTTTGACAACGTTCTTCTCATCGACAGTTGCATACGTACCAAATGATGATTGACCGAAGAATTGCGATACGTCTTGGTGGTCATGTGTGTGAATTGGTGTTAGATTATGCTTATTACGACCAGAGAAGTTTAATGGTATCATGTTTTCACATCCGCCTGCATTACCATCCAAACAGTTATCACAGTGACCGCAATAAGCGAATCCTAGTACAACATGGTCTCCTTCTTGAACGGTTGAAACGTTTGAACCAACTTTTACAACAATTCCTGAACCTTCATGTCCTAATACCGCTGGGCGAGGTACAGGTAGCGTACCATCTAACACAGTTGCATCTGTGTGACATACACCAGAAGCGACGATTTTCACAAGCACTTCATCTGCTTTCGGATCGTCTAATAATAATGTTTGTTTTTCGAAGTCTTTTTCAGGTGTTGTTACCATAGCTTGAATTTCCATATATTTTTACCTCACTTTATTTATGTTGTGTGTTACTCTCATGCTAAGCATCAAAAGTCACAAAAAAGTCATTAGTTGCTGACTCATGTTGATTGTATAGCTGTAAAATCCCTATTTCAATCACCAAAAAATCTATTTTGTACAGGTTTTCAACACAAAAGCATTTTTTGTATTCCTATTCAACATTTTTTTTTATATGTCTAAAAAGGAGAGAGCAAATGATAAAAAAAGAAGATCGCCGTGTTGAGCGCACGAAAGAAACATTACGCCAAACCTTTAAAAAGCTCGTTAAAGAAAAAGGCTATTCGCAAGTAAAGGTGAAGGATATCGTCGAGGAAGCCAACTACAATCGCACGACATTTTACGTGCATTATGATGGCAAGGAGGAACTTGCGAAAGAATTAATACACCTTGAGATGATTGACTTTGAGTACGAATTTTGTAAACCGACGCGCGACAATCCACTGCTCGATTTAACACGTATGCAACCAGATGGTACAGATGTATTTCAATATATCGTTGACAATCGCGACTATTATGACTTAATTGTTATGGAAGACTGCATTCCGAATATTCGAGAAAATCTACTCTGCAAATTGCAATACATTTTCCAAGAGAGAATGTCATTTGTCAGTGACAAGTATGTTGAAATTAATGACGATTATTTTATTCAATATCGCTCGTATGGCATTTATGGTTTTATTCTCGAATGGATTCGTAACAACTATGATGCTTCCCCTTCCGAGATGGCTCGTCGTATTATTAATTTATTACATATTCAATCCTCTCTGATGATGCAGTTAAAAGGAGAAGATTAATCACTGTACTACAACAACAATTAGCAACCTACATTATATGGAGGTTGCTAATTTTAATGGCAGCAATGGAACAGTAATGGTTGGTGATAAATAACCAAATCATAGTAGGTTGGATTATTAACACTGAAGAAAATTATTACACGTCGATTGTTTATCCATTTACTTCCTATTAAATTACATAAAAAAAGAGAGTTCCTCATGTACAGTAGTAGTCATCATAACAACTGTTTACGAAATAAGGAATCTCTCTTGTCCAAGAATATCACGTTTTACTTTACTTCATAACTTTCTTCCGGAAACCAAGCTTCAAGCAATTATAGCGGAAGCTTTACGAATGAAAGACTGGATAATTTTTGTTAAACACCAAATGTTGCATATTTATTCTTCCACGACGGTTAATTGTTCATTTGGTAAGTTAATTTTATATTTTTCATTCGATATAGCTGTAATGATGTTACCAAACTGAATTCCGTTAGCTCCAATTTCAATACGTATTTGATTACCCATTAGATTTTCTGCAACTGTTCCTTCAATGACATTCTCATTTATTGTAAAATTTAAGACTTCGCCAACTTCCAAAGTAACACCCTCAGAAGCGGTTAGTACTAAACCATTTGGTGTAAGTGTTGTTGCTGTAATCGTAATTTCCGGAATGATTGTCACTTGCGCTGTGATTGCTGGGATCAATTCAGTAAGTTCAAATGTCTCCGGATTTAGATAAGCTATCGCTTCATGTAAAGTGACGGTCACTTGATATCCATTGATTTCAAGTTGATCTTCTGTCAGTGGATAGTCTTGCTCTCTAATAAGATTTTTAATCTCTTCAAATATTCTGGAGTGATTTGTGATTTCATGATGAGGTACTGTAATTTGTTTACCTGCTAATAAGCTTCGCACAGCTGTTACTTCTTTTAAACCATTAAGTGGATCGATATTCATAAGTTTTTTTAATTTTTCTGCCATGTTGTCAATGACTGCTTGAGATAAAGTTGTATTTGCTAGTAAGATTTTCATATCAGTAATAGATGCTAACAAGTACTTTGCATTACGGTTTGCAGTTGATGAGTTACCTGACTTGGCATTCGTTAGCATTTTTTCTGCATCTGCAATTGTAGTAGCAAATGCGTCTTTGACATATCTAGGTAGCCACTGGTTCGCTTGTGAAATATCCTGGCCATTGTCGGAAATGACTATATCTCCACGCTGAATGGCATCTTCAAACTCCGCCAACTTAATCTGCGCCATTGTAATATAGTTTTCAAGACTCTCTGTTGAGAGCTCCATTGTGCCTTTTTGTTTGGCCGCATCATAGTCACGCTTTGCTACTATTAGTTTGTTGTAGGCTGTCAAAGCTTCTGTATTAGTCACATTTACTTTAGTAGCAATTCTTTCTGCTTCTTCTAATACTTCACTAAAATTAACTCTCACTTCTGCTGTCGTCCATTGACGAGACATCGTAATATCTGAGCCGTCTGCTGAAACTTCTACTAATCCCGATTTTGCCTCTTTAATTGCCTGCTGTAGACGCATTAAATCCGTGTTAGTAACGACCGTATCTGTGCCAACTCCAGAGCTACTACCACCACCCGAACCGCTATCTTCCGAATTATTTGATGGTGGTGTATTATATGGTACTTGTGTATTAGCAGATGTTATAAAATTCGTAATTTGTCCAGGTTGAGCGCCTATCATACTGCGCAATTGTTCTAGAGGAGTGGTAGCTCTAACATTAGTAATCCTCACTGCCGGCTGTAGTCTAATATTAGCTTGAGGAGTACCTACGAGTAGATTGTTTATATTTAAAGAACCTCCAATATTGATATTTGATATTGGTAGGTTACCAACCGGTCGAATCTGTTGTTGTGCCTGTTCTTGTTGCTGCCCTATAAATTCCATCATTTTTCTTAAATCGTCTAGCATTTGCTGATTCTGTTGTATTCGAATAGGGTTCTGCAGTAACTCTTGCTGGTCCATTAACATTCTCTGTTGTTGATTAAGTATCTGAAGGGATAGCCTTTGTAGGTCTTCAGGAGATCGAACTATCATATTACCAATCGTTGCTGTTCCCGATACTTCAGAACTTTGCCCTGGATACAAATCTACTACACCTACACTAGGTGCATTTATAATAATCTGGCTAGTAGGAAAAATAACTGCCTGTGGTATTTGTCTATCCGAGTTGATAGTTGCTGGACCAGCAGCCACTATGCCACCTAGCATACCACTTTGAACGCTCAGAGTTAGCCCTCCTGTTACAAAAAAATTGGTTGCTACATTTGTAAGCGAAGCTGTAACGATAGGGGCTCTCTCCTGGATAATCAACTCACCTTTTACCTCTACCTGATTGATTGCAACATTTGTTTTTGCTCGATCTGTCAATACAACATTTTCAGTAACGATCATATTTTTCAGTTCGATAAAATCTGCATTGACTGTGATATTGCCAGCAAATGTTGTGTTGCCACCATTCAATATAACATTTGCCCCTTGTTGTCCAGATGTATTCAATTCAATAAATAACAAATCCGCAATTTCCCCATCTACGAGGATAACATCTATTTGTGCACCTTCTAATGCCGCAGCATTTCCTTCATTCAGCATCGCTTGAACATTATCACCAATCGTCCATTCCTGATCCTCGGCTTTCACTTTGTTCTTTTCGATGTCTTTAATTGTAATACTCGCTTCTACTATTTTTGCGCTTGGATTCTCCTGCTCATGTTGTTGGGGTTGTACTGCTTGCACTGCCTTTTCCGCTCTAATGATAAATGACGCAAGTTGTCCCCTTGTTACAAAAGCCTCTCCACCAAACGTCGTAGCTGTTGTACCCGTTGTAATACCGTATTCAAACAAAGCACTAATTGCCTCTTTATAATCACTTTGTAGATCTGTAAATGGTAATTCAACAGATCCAGACCCTTGTAAACCAAGGGCACGCGTAATTATTTTTGCCATATGATTTCGTTTAATAGATTCGTTCGGACGGAAAGTGCCGTCACCATACCCATCTATAATGCCTGCTTGTTTAAGTGCTGCAATCGCCCCTGCATATTCATTTTGTGGCGATACATCACGGAAGCCAACATTTGCGCCATTTCCTGTAGCTAATCCTAAAATTCCTGCAATCATTTTTGCAGCTTGTCCACGTGTCACTTGCTTTTCTGGTGCATAAGTGCAGTCCTTGTAGCCCTGGATAATGCCACGGCTTGCTAATTCCATAATTGCTGCATAATGACTATTGCTTTCCGACACGTCCACAAATTTAGGCGTTGCTGCCTCTACTGCCATGTCCATTCCTACAGGTACAACACAAGTTGAAGCTACTGCCGCCGCTACTGTAGAAATAAATAACTTATTTTTTACCATATTTCTCGCCTCCGCAGATATATTTACTGGTTTTTCATCCACATAATATACTGCGAAGGTTAAAATTAGGTTAAATTTTCAAATAATAATTAATTTTTTTATCATGACAGTCATTTGAAACCGAAGGAAGCTGCTAAAACAATAAAAAGTAGAAAGTTATGTCTGCTATTTAGCTGACATAGCTTTATACTTTTCTAACTAACATCTAAAACTATTACAAATCATCAAAGCCGTTATCTTCCACATTGACCTTCACATATTGGCGTGAACGTTGCTCGAAGAAGTCTGTTTTGCCAAGATCAACGTCCTCATATGCTTTCACCCATTTCAATGGATTTTTACGGTAGCCATCAAATGGACGCTCATAGCCTAATTGATTGCAACGGACGTTTGCATAGAAATGCACGTAATCATGAACATCCTCAACATCTAAACCGTCAATCTTATCACCGATGACCTCATTTGCCCAATCAACTTCTAGCTGCACTGCTTCACGGAAAATTTCTTGTACACGCGCTTCTCGCTCTGGCGTATCATACTCTGGATACTCCGCCAAAAGCTCACGGTAAATTTTCACGAATAAATCGACATGTAGCTGTTCATCACGATTAATATAGTTAATCATCGTCGACGAAGCAACCATCTTTTGATTGCGTGCTAAATGGTAGAAGAACGCGAAGCCTGAGTAGAAAAATAGCCCTTCTAAAATAACGTCATAGACAATCGCCTCAAGCATATTTTCAACTGTCGCTTCCTCTGAAAACGCATGATAGCCTTTAAAGACAAATTCATTGCGACGCTCTAGTACTGGCTCTGTACGCCAAAAGTCAAACGTGCGATCCTGTACATCTTTATTCACAATACTTGATAGCACATACGAATAGGAGTGATTATGAATCACTTCTTGCTGCGCTAAAATGATCATCAATGCATTCAAACTTGAATCTGTTAAATAGTCTGCTACTTTGCCCGCAAAATCAGTTTGCACACTATCTAAAAGAGCAAGTAGGCCAATAATTTTCAAGAAAGAGTCCTGCTCATCAACTGATAACTCCGCAAATTGCTTGATATCATTACTCATATTAATTTCAAACGGTGTCCAAAAGTTTCCGAGCATTTTTTTATATTTTGGGTACGCCCAGTTAAAGCGTACGTCATCCCAGTTTAAAATGTTAGAAGAGCGCCCGTTGACAATCGCTGTTGAACGGTTTGGCGCCTCTTTATCCATAATTTGTCGTTTTGTAATTGTTGTCATTTGTTATTCCTCCTAGCTAGCACAAGACTCACATTCGATTAGTTCCACTGACGTTGAGCGTACATAATACGTCGTTTTCACACCACTTGCCCAAGCATTTAAATGCAGTGCAAGTAAATCTTTTGCCTTAATCGTATTTTGTACATATAAATTCAATGAAATGCCTTGGTCAATATGGCGAGCGCGTGCAGCATTTTGCTTGATCGTCCAGTTTTGGTCAATGAAGTACGCCGATTTATAGAACCAAATTGTTTCCGGCGATAAATCTGGTACCGTTACTGGAATTTTGTAATCCTTTTTCTCCTCGGAATAGCTCTTTTGGAAAATTGGATCAATCGTTGCCGTACTACCTGCTAAAATTGATGTCGATGAATTTGGTGCAATGGCCATCACGTAGCCATTTCTCATGCCGTTTGCTGCCACTTCAGCTCGTAATCTAGTCCATTTTTCACTGTCATAGCCACGCTTGTCAAAGTACTCACCCGTTTGCCAATCCGAACCCTCGAATAGTGGATACGAACCCTTTTCTTTAGCTAAGGCATTGGAAGCTTGAATCGTTAAATAGGCAATTTCTTCGTACAACTTGTCTGCATAGTCAACCGCCTCGTCCGACTCCCATTGAATCGATTTTAACGCCAATATATGATGCCAACCAAACGTACCAAGCCCAATTCCACGATAACGTGCATTCGTACGTTCTGCTTGCTTGACTGGAATTGTATTGAGCGCAATAACATTATCCAACATACGTACTTGTATCGGGATAAGTCGTGCTAACACATCCGCAGGTACAGCCTTCCCTAAGTTAACTGATGATAGGTTGCATACAACAAAGTCCCCTGGCTTACGACGTGTCACAATAACATCATCTTCAAGTGTGATCGACTCAAATTCAGTTGGACTCATATTTTGAAAAATCTCTGTGCACAAATTCGAGCTGTAAATCATCCCCTCATGCTTATTCGGATTCATGCGATTTACTTCATCGCGGTAAAACATAAACGGCACGCCTGTTTCTAGCTGCGAGCGCATAATACGCTTCATAATATCGATGGCCTGTACAACTTCACGACTTAGTAACGGATTCGCGATACATGTATTGTATTTCTCACGGAAAGAACCGTCACCTTTCTTCTCATCATAGAAATCCTCAAGTGAAAAGCCCATAATTTCACGCACTTCATGCGGATCAAATAAATGCCAATCCTCGCGTGCCTCTACAGCTTCCATGAACAAGTCTGGCAAACACAGCCCCGTGAAAATATCATGAGCACGTAAACGTTCGTCCCCATTATTTAGACGCAAATCTAAAAACGTAAAGATATCCTTATGCCAAATATCTAGATACACAGCAATTGCCCCTTGGCGCTGACCCAGCTGATCGACTGATACAGCAGTATTATTTAACTGCTTGATCCATGGTAGAACACCACTCGACGCACCTTTAAAGCCTTTAATCGATGAACCACGGCTTCGGATTTTACCCATATACACGCCAATGCCCCCACCGTTTTTCGATAAAGTCGCCACATCTGTATTCGTATCATAAATACTTTGCAGGCTATCATCGACTGTATCGATAAAGCAGCTAGATAATTGCCCGTGCGTTTTCCCCGCATTTGATAAAGTTGGTGTAGCAACCGTCATAAATAAATTACTCATCGCCCAGTAAGATTCACGTACCTTCTCTAAGCGATTTTCTGTTTCATCTTGCATAAGCGTCATCGCAATTACCATCCAACGTTCTTGCGGTAATTCGACTGGTGTTTTTGTATAGTCACGTACAACATAGCGGTCCATCAATGTTTTTAAACCGATATACGTAAACAGTTCATCTCGGCTTGGCTCTAGATATGATGCCAGCTCCGTTAATTCTTTCATGCTATATTTTGTCGTTAGATTTTCATGGTAAAGACCCGCTTCTGTGTAACGCACTAGCTGATCAGGGAATGATTTGTAAACCTCTTCCACATCGATACCACGTTGTTTCGCAAATTGGTCGTATAATTTTTCTAAATACACCTGTGCTGCGACAAATGTCCAGTACGGTTCTTCTTCGTCAATTAGGCTAAGCGTTTGTAAAATCATCGCATCTGCCCACGCTTCAAACGTAGCGTCCTCATTTTTTCGTAGCCAACGATCCGATAACCTTACAAAACTTTCAAGTTCATCCTCCGTGTACTTTTTCTTTAACTTAGCGATTTGCTGTTCGATTTGAATCGTCATATACTCTCTCCCTTTCTTTCAGCCACACAAAAAAGCGACCACACAACCTGTATCGGTTGCGTGGTCGCATAAAAATCGGAAATGGAAATGAAGGACATGTACACAAAGAAGTGGACAAATCTCTCGCCTCCACTTCTCAATCCCCGAAGAATGTGTTGCTGTCTTGAACGTAACGGCAGGTCTCCTGGCTCGTGCCTTTAGCCAAATGATCGCCTTCCCGTTTTTCACAGTGGCTTTTTGATCATTTGTCAGCACTCACAGTTGCGGGGACAGCTTCGGCTTTAGATGACTCTATTTCCGAATTCCCTATTAAACCATAATGGTACCGCTTGTCCAAAATACTATATATTGTGTTTTAACTCCTAAACAAATCTAACATATTGTGTTTAATGTTTCAAGAGGTGTTTTGCACTTTGTAGTTTACAAGCCACTACTTTTGCTCGAAGCAAGCCCAATTAACCTGTAGTTATACACAATTTCTCAAAATTTCTTGTGAAAATATTTTGGGCTAGTTTCTCTTTTTCGGGATGCAACCCGAGTAAAATGACAGTACATGGGCCTGCAGTTTTTGCAACATCTAGTGAGCATTCTACTTTTTTACCACCAAATAATCGTGAAAACTCAACTTGAAGTCCCTTTGAACCAACCGGCCAAACTTGCTGTACAATTTCTTTATGCCAGGCATCAAAAATAGGTTGTAACAGCGCAACATTTTCAGGCTGCTCTAGCACCTCATTACCAACAAGTGGCAGTCCGTATGTGTACCAAATTAGCTCACTATGCTCATATGCGGCACGCTTTTGTATCTCACCAATCATCGTGATAGATAAGCCTGATTGTAATGTTGGCATATTTGACTCAGAGGAACCATCTACGGGTGGACGAACTAGACCTATTTCATCAAATACCTGCTCAATTCCTGCTACATAGTGATTCCATGCTTCATCCCCTGAAAAATTAGCAAGTAAAATATGTGTAGGAATAGCATTAGCAGCGAGCTGCTCTAAAAATGTTACCCGTGCCGTTAAATATGCCGATAATTTGTCAGGTGCAGCCACAATATCTTGCGGTTTTTCACCAATGGCCGCGGCATTATCTGTTGTTGCGATCAAGCCGCCAATTCTTACTGCATTTCTCAATGTACTCGCCCTTCTTTTCGTACAAAAACTTTCGAAATGACTGGCATCGCTACAGCGACAATCACTAAGTTAATGAGTGTTGCCATGAACAGACCAGGTAATGCTCCCCAGAAAAATGCCGGACTAATGATGAAATAAAAAGGCAGTGGTGCAATGATACCATTTAAAACAAGTGCCACTGGCCATTTCCAAAATTTCAAACCTTTTTTATGCATAATACCAAATATCCACACTACTACAAACATTTCAGCTGCAATAATAAGATGCAATGGCCCAAGTGGGAATCCGGATGTTAGTGCCGTAATAAAATGCCCAATCATCCCTGCTACGCCAGCTAAAGTGGGTGATAAGAACGCTACACTCAAAAACGCAGGTGCAGAGTCTAGAGCCGCCGATGATACAGGCGACGGCACTTTAATAACAGCGCCAATAGCACAAATGGCTGCTACCATGGCTGTTAGCGTCAAGTTCATTATTTTTTGTCGATTCATTTCCATTTCCTCTTTTCTTTTTATTTTATCGTCTCGCCAATGCCATACCAAATACGAACAACTTGCTCCGCTTCCGCAAATAACGCCTGGTACAAACGACCACACGTATCACGGAGCAACCTCGCTTGTTTTTCCAATGGCACAACGCCGCGTCCCATATCCGTCACAATTATATACAGTACACATTTTTCTTCAAGAGCCTTTAGTCGTGTCAAAATTTGTTCGACAAGGACCTCATCTTCTTCTAAATTTTGTGTTATAAGCCATTTTTCTAAATTTTTTATTACTAACGCTTCGCAAGTTGGTTCGTTTTTAGGTAAAAAACCATCTGAGATCAAAACATCTTGCCCACTAAGCTCCTTCAGTACATAGTCGGTTTTCCCGTTATAGGCACCACCGATAAAGACATGCATCTCGCCCCCTCCTTCCAAGCCCTTTGTGAAAAGGTAAACGTGAACAGTACGTGATGTGGCACATCGTATGACCAGAATGGCTTTTCCTCTGGCGCGAATCGGACTAATAATGCTCGAATTACACCACCATGCACAACAAGTACATAGTCTTGATCCTCTTTTGGCAACGCTAGAAACCCTTCAACAACGCGAGCACTAAACTCATCAAAACCCTCACCATTTGGTGGGAAATTTAGGGCCGGATTATCTAACCATGCACAATACCGTTTGTCTGACTTTAATTCATCATATGTTTTGCCTTCAAATTCGCCAAAATTAGATTCCCGAAAACGAGCATCATGAATGTACATGGCATTCGGAAAATAACGAGCAGCTGTTTGCTGACAGCGCAATAAATCACTACCATATACCTTAGACACATTTTGGTCCACTATAGGGAGTACGGATGGATCCGCTAAAGGTGAATCCGTCCAGCCAAGATAACGTTTTTGAAGATTTTCTTTCGTCGGCGCATGTCGCATTATACGCACAGTAACAACGTCACCCATAACACGACCTCCATTCCTTCAATTAAAGCACCGAGTAAATCACCAGATACACCGCCAAAATTACGTAGTGTAAACTGACGGAACACAAAAAGTGCTACGGCTAAAACAACCAGCAAAACTAGAGGTGCTAATATACCACCCGTTACATAAACTACGCCACTAATCGCAATAGTAAATGTTACAGCCATCAGAGCTACAAGTACACCTGGTTTTATATGCGTTCTAAAAAAGTACGCAAGCCCCTTCTCCTTAGAACACTTCATTGAAATAAAGTAAAAAATCATACCCACTCTTGTGAAGAGTGGAATAAATAGCAATGACCATAACGCAAGCTTATCTTGAACAAATAATTCATGGAGGACCACAAATTTTCCGAGTACTAAAAATAACACTGACATAACACCGAATGCCCCAACACGTGGGTCATCTAAAATCTCAAGCCGCTTCTCTCGGTCACGATACGAAAAATACGCATCCCCCATATCGATAAAACCATCCAAATGGAGACCTCCCGTAAAGAACGCAAATAATCCTACAACTACAAAAGCTAGAAGCACTTCGCTACTTGCCGTCCACTCCGTTAATCCGTAAATACTTGCAGCCACAAGACTTCCCATAATGGCACCAACCCACGGTAAAAAGGCAAACATACCGGTAATCGTTGTTTTCGTCAGCGGAATTTCTTTATGTACAGGCAAGACTGTAAAAAACTGAAATGCGAGTAACACGCTATGCCATATATTTTTCAACGCTTTGCCCTCTTTCTTTTTTTGTAACCATCTTTATTTTTGATAAACTTATATAGATAAAATCGTCGAATGTTGAGCGAATCGACACTAACCTTGAGCGACCTACTCCCCATGTTGAGCGACTTGGCACTAAACATGAGCGATCTTCCTCACATGTTGAGCGATTCGGCACTAACCTTGAGCGACCTACTCCCCATGTTGAGCGACTTGGCACTAAACATGAGCGATCTTCCTCACATGTTGAGCGACTTGGCACTAACCTTGAGCGACCTACTCCTCATGTTGAGCGACTCGGCACTAACCTTGAGCGACCTACTCCCCATGTTGAGCGACTCGGTGCTAACCTTGAGCGAACTTCTCCCCATGTTGAGCGACTTGGCACTAACCTTGAGCGAACTTCTCCCCATGTTGAGCGACTCGGCACCAAACTTGAGCGACCTACTCTCCATATTGAGCGACTCGAAATCGCCTTGAAGCAACCTACTTATTTCCATTTCTTTACGATACCATAATTCATTTCATATGCATCATTTGCTACAAAAACGAACCATTGATGTAATTTCCCGAGCATTTGGCGATACAATTCGACCTCTTCACTCGTGTAAGGTGGCTCATCGAATAATTCATTGGACACGACAAAAAGCGTCACCTTTTTTCCCAGTAACGTCACAATCGATTCTTGCATTAAGCTTAATTTCTCCTCTAAGCAGCCGGGCTTTTCTACACATGGTGTCCCTGTATCGAAACCTTCATAAAATGCATTCGTTAGCCACGTTGTAACACAGTCCCATAGGACAACATCGCCTGCAACTAACTGACTAAAAGCAATACTAACATCATAAGGTGCCTCGATTGTGTTCCATGTTACCCCCTGTGCTAGACGATCCTCTCTATGCCGTATAATACGTTTTTCCATTTCTTTGTCTGTCGCCACGCCAGAAGCAACATAAACGAGCCGTTTTTCTCGTAACGGCTCGTTTTGATATTGAGCTACTGCAGCCTGTTCGGCAAAATGAGATTTGCCGCTGCGTACCCCACCTGTTATAAAAATAAGTGGCATGTTCTAACGCCTCCTTATTGTAAATGTAATGTACTGCCGATTTCTTTTACTTTCCATTGATCGTTTACTACATCCACAATTGTAACACTTGTGTCCTCAATCGTTGGTGGTGCCCATAATTGTTTAATACTTCTACCTAAAATAGCATTCACGATACATTTAATCGTTACACCATGAGACACAAGTAGAATTTTACCATCAGGATATTGATTGGCGATATTCTTTAATACATACATCGCGCGCTCCGTTACTGCACCAAAGCTTTCTGTATGAGTGGCTATAAATTGTGCTGGATAATCTGTATACACTTCATACTCGTAACGATCATGCTTAAGTATTTCCTCAATTGTCTTACCTTGCCAATTACCTAAATTAATTTCACGCAAATCATCTTCATAATGAATTGGCAAATTATTATCGTGAACTAAATAAGATAAAGTTTCCTTTGCACGCTCACTTGAACTACAGAATGCCGCTGCAAACTGCACATTCTTTAATTGTTCACCTAATTTTTTGGCATTCAGGATACCATCAGATGATAGTGGTGAATCAAGCCATCCCTGCAACCGATGTTCTTTATTCCAAACAGTTTCCCCATGTCTAACAAGATAGAACATTGTCATTTATCTCACCCTTGCTTATTTGTATTAAACCATTCCTCTAAACAGCTATGTAAACGGGACATAGCTGTAATGTCCTTCATCCCCACTCGGAACCATCTTCCGTCAAGCCCTTTAAAATTCTTCGTATGCCGTAAGACAATACCTTTCGCCAAACAATACGTAAAAAAATCATCTGGATCATTTGACTGCGGTAACGAAAAGCATACGTAGTTTGTTACACTGTTCGTAACTTGACAACCATGCTTTATTAAAAATTCATGTAACCAATGTCGTTGTGTAGTTGCATGCGCTATAGCATTGGTGCAATAATCTTTTTCATCTAAACAGCCTGCACCTATTACTAGTGCAAAGGCATTTAAATTCCAATGTGGTAGCATGTCCTTAAGTGTTGCCACAATTTCCGGACATGCCACTAAATAACCAAGGCGTAATCCAGGTATTGCGTACATTTTTGTCATTGAACGTACGACGATGACATGACGATTTTCCACGACGCTATCGATTAACGAAAAATCTTCGCTCACCCAATCTATAAACGCTTCATCAAAGATAAGATCACACTGAACCTTCGCCCCATGTGCAATTAATTCCGTCAATTCACTCATTTTAGGTAAAACACCAGTCGGATTATTTGGTGTACAAATGATTAATGCATCTGCCTCCACCATTTCCGCGAATAAACGGTCCATCGGCAAAGCATATTGTAAAACATCCTCAACAATAACTGATACAACGTCCGCATTTGCCGCCTTTAACGTCCGTTCGTATTCAGCAAACGTTGGATGAATGACAATTACTCGTTTATTTTCATATCTTCTTGCCAGTACGCTAAACAATTCTGATGCGCCATTTCCAAGTAACACTGAATCTTTAGATACCCCATGAAAAGATGCTACTTTCGATAAAAATGGTTCCCCATCCGGGTCAGGATAGCGCTGTATTAATGGATAAAATGTACGCCAACGTGCCTCAACAAATGGAGGGGGTCCCGCACAATTTACGTTTTCACTAAAATCATAAACATCTGTTGGCATAGCCAGCCCAAGCTGACCATACACATTTTGCGGATTTGCTCCGTGATTAGGCAATTGCAAGAATAAGCACCTCCACTGCTAACATCACGAGCGTAAAGAGTAAGGTCGCCACACGCATATGAATGACAGCTGTTGCAATATGCTCCTTCGTTAATGGGACCAATTTCTCTCCCATTGTCGCTCGAAAAGATTCAATACCTTGATATGAATTTTTGCCGCCCAGCTGTACACCTAATTGTACAGCTGTTGCTGCTTCTAAATAGCCGCTATTTGGACTTGGATGCTTTTTCGCGTCCCGCAACCAAATTTTCAAACGCTGGCCAAGTGACACCTTTGTTTCATTTTTCGTACCGAGTACCATTAGTAGCCCTGTTATACGGCTTGGTACAAAGTTCAACACATCATCTAGCTTTGCCGCAAACATGCCAAAGTCCTTATACGTTTCATTTTTATAGCCAATCATTGAGTCTAGTGTATTAACTGCCTTATAGCCCCATAAACCGACTGCGCCAAATAAAAATGCATAAAATAATGGCGCTGTTACTCCATCGCTCGTATTTTCTGATACTGTTTCCACGACACCACGCACAATTTCATCCTCGTCAAGTTTTTCTGTATCACGTCCGACAATCCATGATAGCTTAACACGTGCCTCTGAGAGATCACCTTTTACTAGTGGTTCGTACACAGCCATCGCTGCCTCTTTCAAACTACGTTGTGCCAAACCTATACCGATTAATAGTCCTTCCACAATAATGCCAAACATAAAGCTAACATTATAGCTAACAAGTAAAATTGCTGTCACAACAAACATTGTCGTACCCACAACTGCAAGTGCCATAATCATGCCTCGCGTTTTAAGCATTTTGCCTTTATTCCATAACTCAGTTTGTGATTGTATCAGTTTTCCTACCCATCGTACCGGATGTGGCAATTTTGGTGGATCCCCTACAACTAAATCAAATACTAGCCCGATGATACAGGCGATCATCAGTGCAATCATAGTGGATTCTCCTCTTTATCTTTTTTATATTTTTGAATTGCTTCTCGCATCGTTTCATAAACACCATGACCAATAACTTTGCCAAGCATCGTAATCGGCCCCGCATATTGGTGATAATCACCCTCTTCAGTCGACGCAATCAGTAAACTATCTGTTGATGTTCCAGTTGCTAGTGTACCCGTAGTCGGATCTACTATCTCTTCATCGAATAGTGCCTTGACCTTCGCTTCAGTTGTCGAAATCATTGCCTGAAACAATGCCTCGTCCGATAACTGTCCATTGATCAGTACCCAAGTATTGATGGTACCTGCATGATACTGCTCCTGCCGATGAAAAGCTCGTGTAATATCAACAGCATTTCCAAGCCCTGCTGTAATCATTACAACAATGCGAATACCTTCATAGTCAAACTCCCGAACTGTTGCGTAGCTCGCAAAGACCGCTGTCATCATCGCGACTGTTTCTGAAGCTTTAAAACCTTCTTCTTCTAAAAATCGCTTTAGCTCTTCATGCGGATGCCGCTCATCATATTTATAGGACACTGATCGATTAATAAAATTAGCATAATACCCAAAGCCTGGGTTATGCATTGCCGATGATACTACTTTTAATGGCTTTTCCATCTGTAAGGCTACATATTGGTCAGTAATTTTGACATGTTCCTTTTGAAGCACAACCATTATTTCGCCCTCCTAAAACAAAAAAACAAATTCCTGCCTAACAGAATTTGCCTCGTTCATATAATTATGTAAATACATGGTTTACTTGAACTAGTGAATTCTTTTTCAAGCAATATAAGAATAAAACTATTATTTAAATATTCATTTATTCGAAATTGTAACATAACAATAGCGTAAAAAACAATGTTATTTAGATAAAAATCCCTACTTTTATACTAATAACATAACATAAATTAGGGATATTTTCACTACCCGAACCTTTCCGCACTATATAAATAGGAGATATCTTTTCTATTAAGACACCTCCTTATTCCTATTGTTGCTTCGATTTTAAGTTTTTAAAACGAACAACTGATCCCGCAATGATAAATGCCCAGCCTATGCCGATATAAACAAACTTCATCGTTTTTGTAGATGCTGGCAGTATATCCATAATCGTTAAACAGACAAATAATATACCGATTACCGATAGACCCATGCCAAATGCTAATTTATTCACTTTTGTTCCCCCTAACTCTCTGCCATCGATTCTACCTTATTCTAGCGAAAAAGAAAACACTAATCCAACCCAAGATGGCTGAATTAGTGTCATTTGTCTATGCATTTACAGGTGCAAAAAACTCTCCATAAAGAGCTTGTAAAATTTGGTTTTCAAATTCTTGTAATACGCCAAATACTAAGCTAACTTCTGATGATCCTTGGTTAATCATTTCAATATTTGCACCTGTTCTTGAAATAGCAGTTGCTGCACGTGCTGCTAGACCTGTATTATTACGCATACCTTCTCCAACAATCACGATCATTGAGAAGCCATGACGCATCTGTACATCATCAGCATGTAATTCATTTTTCACTCGAGACACAATACGTTCTTCAATTTCTGGTGTTAGCTGATTTGAACGCATAATCACTGATATATCATCTAGTCCTGATGGTGTGTGTTCATATGAAATATTTTCATCTTCTAAAATATGCAATAGCTTACGTCCAAAGCCAACTTCACGGTTCATCAAATATTTTGAAACATATAAAGTTGAAAAGCCACTATCAGCAGAAATCCCTGTCACTGGACGACCCGATGTTAGTCGAGTTGGCACGATACGCGTACCTGGAGCAGAAGGATTATTTGTGTTTTTAATATTAACCGGCACCCCAATCTTATAAACAGGCATTAATGCTTCATCATGGAAAACAGAAAAACCTGCATAGGATAATTCGCGCATTTCGCGATATGTGATTTCTTTAATTTCCACCGGATCATTAACAACTTTTGGATTTGCTGAGAATACGCAATCTACATCTGTAAAGTTTTCATAAAGCTCAGCTTCAACAGCTGCCGCTAAAATGGAGCCTGTAATATCCGAGCCCCCACGGTCAAATGTGCGTAATACGCCTGCCTTTGTATAGCCAAAGAAACCTGGGAACACAATGATTTCTTCTGTATGTTTAAGAGAAGCTAGGTTTTCATATGCTTCTGGTAGTGCAAATGTACGCTCTGGTAAGTCATTTACGACTAAGCCTTCTTTTGGACTTACGTACCGCGCTGGCATACCAATGGAGCTAAAGTAAGCCGCGATTAACTTTGCGTTATTGTCCTCACCAGACGCTTTTATGCTATCTACGAATAATTCTCTATTTGCTTTGTCCCCTTGCACGCGTTCGCGTAAATCGTTTGCGATCACATCACAAATTGTATTATCTAAATTTAAATCATCAGTAATCGACTTATATCGATTCACAACTGTTTGTACCTTTGAATCTGTATCCTCATTATTGAGAGCTGCCTCAGCTAAATCAATGAGTAAATCTGTTACTTTTATATCGGCACTTGAGCGTTTCCCAGGTGCTGATACGGCTACGATTTTACGTGCCGGATTTGCTTTTACAATACCCGCCACTTTTTGAATTTGTTCAGCACTTGCTACTGATGTTCCACCAAATTTACATACGATCATATTCATCAAATCCTAACTTTTTAAAATAAGTGTGTTTCCCGAAAAAACAATTGATTGTACACAGTGTACAAATTATCATTCTCCACGTCAATACAATTTCAAAAATTCGCGCAATTTAATTTTGAATAATGGTAAATATTCGCACCATTTTGTTTATTATACGGATTTCATGTGAAATAGTTAAGGTTTTTATTATATTTTTTCATTCATCTCACATAATCGGGAGAATCTTTGCTTGAAACAGCTTTCTAATAAGAGAATTTTTAGGCTGCAAGAGAAAAGCAAGCCAACTTCACTTGCTTTCTACCCCAAAATGCTTTGTAGTAACTTTTCAATCGCTTTTTGCTCACGTTTTGAAATCTCTTGCCCTTCTGTTTCTTCTATATAAATAAGTAAACGCTTACTTTCATTAGTATACGCTGAAAAAATCGGGGTGTTTGTGCTATTTACAACATTCACTTTCGCCGATTCATTTGTAAAATACACCGCTCCTTGCACCCATATGTCCATTTGATGGTGTCTCAAAAATTCATGTAATCGATACGCATGTGTTGTCACCTGTTTAACTGGATTGTAAAAGGTTGTCTCACCAGTACGATGCTTTATTTGTCGTAGCCTCTGATCACCTGCATCACCTTCAATAACGCCAGCGTAATTTTTCACCTCTACTACAAATACACCACTTGGTCCAACGACAATCGTATCTAATTGACTTTCCTTACGCCCACTTACTACAAGCACATCTGGAAATACTGAGTATGTATTTGGTAGCTCTTCGAGTAATCGAAGGGCCTTGTCTTCACCTGCGAGACCAGCTGTCACCTTGCCAAGCTGATTTTTCAATGTCGATTGACGACACATGTATAAAGCAACAAGTGCCGCAGCAATTATTGTCCATATCACTTTTTCCCAATGCCACTGAATGAAAACAACGACTAGAACACCTAAGACAGATATAAGTCGATGTAAAAATCTTCTCCTTGTTAATTTTTTTATTTCTTTTTCTAGTTGTCGTTCATGCTGATATATTTTTGCCATCTTCCTAGTCTCAAAAAAAAGATTGATTGGCGATGCAATCAACCTTTTTTAGCTCTTTCCATTTTGATTTGTATTGGCAAAAACAAATGCCAGTTTTCCATCTTCTAATTTAAGTTTTGCCTTACCCTTTTTTCCGCTTTTCCACGTAAAGCGTATTTCACGAGTTTCTTTTCCGAGCAATAGCTTTTTCGCATCAGTTGGTGTAATTTTGCCCTTCATAATGACCTTGGCGATGAAAAATTTACACCCTTTATTCGAACAGCTATAGCCTTTAAATCCTTCAACAACATCACCACTACATTCAAGACAGCGCCCTACCTTGACGATTTCTTTCTCCGCAACCGCCATCTCTAACGCCTTCAGACTCGCTGTCGTTTCATCAATATAAGCAAGCATTTCTTGATAAAATGCCGATGAAGATAGCGTACCATCGACTATGTCCTTGAGCTTTTTACTCCAGACAGCGGTTAGTACTGGCGATACAACATCATGCCCTTGCAAACTAGCAATAACATCAATGCCAAATTGCGTCGCTACAAAGGATTTTTTCTCACGCGCAATCATCCCAATGGTAATGAGCTTCTCTAAAATTTCTGCTCGTGTTGCTGATGTCCCTATACCCTCTGCATCTTTTAAACTAGCTTGCAAAGCTTTGTCCTCGACAAAACGCCCCGCATGAAACATTGCATCGAGTAACGAACTATCCGTATAACGAGCAGGTGGCTCTGTCATTTTCGAAAGTATTTCCTTTCCGAGCAGTGGTATCTCCTGCCCCTTTGTAAGTAGTGGTAACGGCAGTTCTTCTCTTTTACGATGTGTCTCGTACAATACCGTAAAGCCTTTATCCACAACCATATTGCCACTAGCTTTTAAGCACTCACCATTTGACGATAAAAACATCACCGTTTTATCCAGCACATACGGCGGCATAAAAATAGCAAGCAATCTTTTAGCGATTAAATGATAAACCTTTTGCTCAAGTGGATTTAGTTTTTCTAGCTTTGGCACTGTATCCGTGACCGTAATCGCATGGTGATCGGTCAATTTTTTGTCATCTACATAGCGTTTCGAATGCATAACTTTTTGAATATGTCCTGAGTTCTCACGTAATCCTGTTACCACATTTGTATACTCCGGTAATGCACCAAGTGCTTGCAAATGTTTGTCAATGCCCACTGCAAAATTCGTCGGCAAGTGCTTTGACTCTGTACGTGGATAGGTTATGAGTTTTTTCTCGTATAAGCTTTGCGCAATTTTTAACGTATTGGCCGACGTTATTCCATAGAACTTATTCGCCTCTTTTTGTAATTCTAGTAAAGAGTGTAACGACGGTGCAAAAATAGTCTTACGCTCGGTGTTTAAATCATCCACACTTGCAATAGGACCAAGCTTCTGCCAAATAGCCTCAGCCTGTGACTTTGTCTCCACTCGGTTTACCCTCCGCGTGCTATCTACCCATAGTGCCGAAAAACCTTCAAAATGTGCCGCAATTTGAAAATAAGGCTGTGGCACAAAGTTTCGAATTTCTAGTTCTCGCTGCACAACAATCGCTAATGTCGGTGTCATGACACGCCCCACCTTTACTGTACGCCCACCTTTCACCGTTGCAGCCCTCGTCAAATTAAGCCCAATCAACCAGTCAAAAACCGTACGATACATTGCAGCATTGCGCAAATTACGAATAAGTGGATCTCTTTCATCGAGCAAATTACCTAACGCTTGACGAATACCAGCATCTGTCGTTTGTGACGTCCAAAAACGCTTCACTGGAAGTTGGCAACCTACTTTTTTATAGAACGAATAAAAAATGTTTTCCCCTTCCATCCCCGCATCACAAGCATTAATGACAAAATCATAGTGATTATTTTTTAATTTCCCTGCAATATCCTCATATACTTTGTACGCCGTTTTTTTCACACGAAACTCAAAACGCTGTGGCACCATCGGCAGTAACGCCAAATCCCACTTCTTCCATTCAGCTTTATATTCATGTGGTTCTTTTAGCTCGACGACATGTCCAACAAATGACGCAAAATCAATCGTAAAGGGTAGGCTCATTTTTTTCGCTACTCTCTCTATATCACGCATTAAAGACGGCTTCTCAGCTATTAATAATGCTCGCAAATTCCTTCCCCCTTCTAAGAACAAACGTTTCCCTTATTATAACGCAAACATCCCGCCCATTCCATGTCCAACAAAATAGAAGATTTAACTAGAAAATATTATATTAAGCTAGCGAAAATATGTACTATGATGATAAAATACAACTATAAAGGGAGATGATTACATGGGGAAATTAAGTAAACGTAATATACTTTGGATTGTGCCAATTGGCATTATAGGTATTTTTTGGTACTTTTACGGGCCACAAAAAGATATTACCGAAAATGAATATATTACATATGTTAAAAACTATTCAGTAGAAGATAGTAGTCAATCAATAGAAAAAGCATTTGCTTCGTCATGTGAAAATCCGTATTGGGTGTACTTCGAAACACAAAAGGGTCAAGATGTTGTGGAGTTTGAAGGAGAATGCCCGATCAACAATAAAAATGAAAAGATTAATGTTCAATTTTTAGTTGATCGTGATATGACGAACGTTAGACATGGTGCAATGCTCGTAGATAGTGTCTTGCAAGAGGAAGCTGATCGCGATGAGTTTATCGTGGCACTGACAAAATAAAAAGAACATCATCTCACTAGGTAAGGCACTGCCTGTCTTTTTTAAGACAATAAGAAAACACCTTATTGTACAGCCAGTTTACGGTATTTTACCGGAGACTGGCTGTTTAATTTTGTTTGAATACGGATATTGTTATAAT